>JBBSVL010000007.1:0-20860 GCA_038233595.1 Propionibacteriales bacterium
AACACGGTGACACGCTCCGCGCCGCCGAGCGGCGGAACAAGTAGGCTCGCCGTCAAGGCGGAGAAGGAGCCGGAGAGAGAGTTGGGACGACGATGCGGGACCTCGCACCGCTGAGGCTCACCGGTGCCGGCACGCTGCTGGTTCTGGTCGATGCCGACGGTGTCGAGTACGTCGTCCCGGTCGACGTACGGCTCCGGGAGACGCTGGGGCAGTCGATCTCGAGCACTGGTGGCCCACGGGAGAAACCCGCGGGCCAGCCGCTCGCGGTCCAGAGATTGGAGTCGAGCATGGAGAGTTCTCTGCGGCCTCGCGACATCCAGGCCCGGATCCGCGCCGGCGAGTCCCCCGAGGACGTCGCCGCCGTGGCAGGTACGCCGGTCGAGCGGGTGATGATCTTCGCCACCCCCGTCCTGGCCGAGCGTGCCCACGTGGCGCGCGGCGCACAGACCGCCTCGGTCCGTCGCAGATCCGCCGATCCCGCTTCCACCGTGCGCACGCTCGGCCCGGCCGCCGCCACCCGGCTCCGCGAGGAGGGCGTCGACCCGGGCTCGATGGAGTGGGACGCCTGGCGTCGCGAGGACGGACGGTGGACCCTGGTCGCGTCCTACCACCACGAAGGCGAGGGACGCCGAGCGGAGTTCAGCCTCGACCAGCCCGGACACTTCGTGGTCGCCGACGACGACGAGGGACGCTGGCTGGTCGGCGACGGTCAGTTCCCGACCCGCGCGGTCAAGGAGCAGGCACGCAAGCTGAGGCTTGCTCCCGTGCCCCGCTATGAGGAGCAGCCGCCTCTGGGTGACGACGCGATCGAGCTGGTCCGCGAGGAGGACCCGGTCCATCCGGCCGCGCCCGAGCCGGGTGCGGCCACCGGTGACGCCGACTGGATCGCCACCATCGACCCGCACGAGGAGCCCGTACTCCCGCTGTCCACCCAGGAACCCCACCTGGCCCGGGTCGAGCGCGCGCCCGCCGACGACGGCTCGCGCCACGCGCAGGACGTACTACCGGGTTTCGGCGCCGAGCCCCCCGCGGACCACGACGTCGAAGAGGTTGCCTCCCGGCCCACCTCGGGGACCCCTGACGACAACGACGACCCCGAGACCCAGCTGCCGCGGCGCACCGCTCGCAAGGGTCGGGGTCGCGCGTCCGTTCCCAGCTGGGACGAGATCATGTTCGGGGGCGGGCGCGGAGACGAGGCTCAGCGATAGGAGGCGGCAGAGACGAGGCTCAGCGATCGGGCGCCGGCGAGTAGCGCGGTCGTCTAGGCTCCGCTGATGGCCTACTTCGTCACCGGAGCGACCGGCTTCATCGGCCGGCACCTCGTACAGGAGCTCCTCGACAACCGTGCGGGCGAGATCTTCGTGCTGGTCCGCGAAGGATCCCAGGAGAAGCTCGACGCGCTGGTCCGACGCTGGGGTACCTCAGGCGCGGCGGTCAGCCGGGTCACGCCGGTGGTCGGCGACCTCACCGCTGACCGGCTGGGGGTCAGCCACCAGTGGATCAGCGCACATGCCGGCACGATCAAGCACTTCTTCCACGTCGCGGCGATCTATGACATGACCGCCTCCGACGAGCTGAACGAGGAGCTCAACGTCGGCGGCACCCGGGCCGCCCTGTCACTGGCAGACACGCTGGATGCCGGCTGCTTCCACCAGGTCTCGTCCGTGGCCACGGCGGGCGACTATCGCGGCGTGTTCGACGAGACCATGTTCGACGAGGGGCAGCGGCTCCCCTCGGCGTACCACCGGACGAAGTACGAGTCGGAGCGGATCGTCCGCGAGGAGGCCACCGTGCCCTGGCGGGTCTACCGCCCGGCGGTCGTGGTGGGCCACTCCGAGACCGGCTCGATGGACAAGGTCGACGGTCCGTACTACTTCTTCCCGCTGCTCAAGCGGCTGCGCGACAGTCTGCCCTCCTGGCTGCCGATGATCGGCATCGACCTCGGTGACACCAACGTGGTCCCGGTCGACTACGTGGCCAAGGCCATGGACCACCTCGGTCACCTGCCCGGCCACGACGGCGAGACCTTCCACCTTGTCAACCCCGAGCCGCAGAACACCGTGGAGCTGGTGAACACCTTCGCGGCCGCCGCGAAGGCACCACAGTTCGCGGTGCCTGTAGACCGCAGCGTGACCGGCCTGGTCCCTTTCCAGCTGCTCCCTCGCTCCGTGCGGCCCGCCTCGATCCTCGGCGCCGTGGTGCGCTCTTCTCCCGCACAGCTGCTGCTCGGGCAGACCATCGGCCGGCTCGGCATCCCACCCGAGGTGCTCGGCCACGTGTCGTTCCCCTCGACGTTCGCGTCGCGGCGCACCGCGAAGGCGCTGGCCGGCTCCGGCATCGCCGTACCCGACCTGGAGAGCTACGCCTCGACGCTGTGGACCTACTGGGAGGAGTTCCTCGACGACTCGATCAGTTCCGAGCGGGCCGTGGTCGAGGAACTCACCGGCAAGACGGTGGTGATCACCGGCGCGTCGTCGGGGATCGGCCTGGTCACCGCCGTGAAGGTGGCCAAGGCGGGCGGCATCCCGATCCTGATCGCCCGCGGCGTCGACAAGCTCGAGGCCACCAGGGACCTGATCGTGGGGCAGGGTGGGGAGGCCCACGCCTACGGCTGCGACCTCTCCGACCTCGAGGCGATCGACCGGCTGACCAAGCAGCTCAGTGAGGACTTCGAGCACATCGACTTCGTGGTCAACAACGCCGGGCGCTCGATTCGACGGTCGCTGAAGCTCTCCCAGGACCGGTTCCACGACTTCGAGCGCACCATGGCGCTGAACTACTTCGGCGCGATCCGGCTGGTCATCGGGCTGCTGCCGGCGATGCGACGGCAGCAGTCGGGACACATCGTGAACATCTCCTCCATCGGCGTCCAGACCAACCCGCCTCGGTTCAGCGCCTACGTCGCATCGAAGGCCGCCCTGGACGCCTGGAGCAACGTGGTGTCCTCCGAGGTGGTCGGCGACGGCATCTCCTTCACCAGCATCCACATGCCGCTGGTGCGCACCCCGATGATCGCCCCTACCAAGCTCTACGACCAGTTCCCGACGATCAGCCCGGCCCAGGCCGCCCGCAAGGTGATCGAGGCGCTGGTCCAGAAGCCACACGAGATCAACACGGCGCTGGGCAACCTCGGTGCGGTCGCCCACACGCTGGCACCCAAGGTCGCCTTCCGGGTGCTGCATCTGGCCTACCAGGTGTTCCCCGACTCCGCCGCCGCCCAGGCCGACGTCGCCGGGAAGTCCGAGAGCGAGCAGCTGCTGCTGGCCCGGGTCCTCAAGGGCATCCACTGGTAGTCGTCGGCCCTACGATTACCAAGGTCTGAAGGTTTTCTCCTACTTCCCGTGGTGCGCATACCGCGGGAAGTGACAGTTCTCCGCGGTAAGTCAGCGTCGGATCGGGGTCAGCCGGGCTCGACCGGACGCGACCGGTCGGCGACCCACTCGCTCCACGAGCCGGGGTAGAGCGTCGCGCTGACGCCGATCACGTCCAGCGCGAGGATGTCGTGGCAGGCGGTCACCCCGGACCCGCAGTAGACCGCCACCTCGGCATCCGGCTCAACGCCCGCGTTCGCGTAGGCGGAGCGCAGCTCGTCGGGCGTGCGGAACCGTCCGTTGCCGGCCAGGTTGGTCTCGGTCGGCACGTTGACCGCGCCAGGGATGTGCCCGGCCACCGGATCGACCGGCTCGACCTGTCCGCGATAGCGCTCCGGCGCCCGGGCGTCGACCAGCACCCCGGACCGGGCGGTCCGGAGAACCTGTCCGATCCGCAGAACGGGCAGTACCCCGGTCTTGACGGTGAAATCACCCACGTTGGGGCCGTCGTGCCCGTTTGACCACGCACCACCCGAGTCCAGCCAGGCGGACCAGCCCCCGTCCAGCACCCGGACGTCGCGGTGGCCCGCCCAGCGGAGCAGCCACCAGCAGCGCGCGGCTGCCCGGCCGGCCCAGTCGTCGTAGACCACGACCCCACGGTCGTTGGAGACGCCGGCGCGACGCATCACCGCTTGGAACTCAGCAGGGTCAGGCAGGGGATGACGACCGTGGTCCCCCGAGGCGCCGGCCAGATCCTCGTCCATGTCGACGTAGGCCGCGCCGGGGAGGTGCCCGGCGGCGTACTCGTCACGTCCCGGTGGGCTGCCCATCCGGTAGCGGACGTCGAGCACGCTCACCTCGCTCAGGCGCTGGGACAGCTCTTCGACGGTGATCAGCGGACCAGTCATCTGCCCAGTGTGCCAACCCGAGCAGCGTGCCGGCGCCGGGTGCCTACTTGGTCTTGACGGTGATCTTCGCGATGCCGACCACTGAAGGATGCCGTCTTGCCCTTGGCCGTGAGCGGCTTGAGGGTGCACCCGTTGAGCTCGAACAGGTAGGCGCTCCGGAGTGGGCGGGTCCCCACGTTCTCCGAGGTTCGTCGCCGGCGGTCGACCGGATTGGCTGGCAGTCTGTTCTGGTGGACGACTGGAAGAACGACCGGAACGGCTCGGCGAGGCCGTCGAGGTGGTAGCTACGGAGAACGCACTGGTCAGAGCCAGCCCGGTCGGCGAAGGGCACGCGGGCTGATCTGTGGAATGATCTCGCCCCGTGGCCGAGCTCCAGTTCTTCACCGGGACGATGGACTCCGGCAAGAGCACCTTGGCGTTGCAGACCAACCACAACCACGCCGTACGCGGCCGGATCGGCCGGATCTTCACCACCCACGACCGCGCCGGTGCGGCCACCCTCTCCTCGCGCCTGGGCCTGACGCACGAGGCGATCGAGGTCGACGGGCACTTCGACTTCTGGCGCTACGTGGTCGACGAGCTCACCCATGGCGCCCGGATCGACTACCTGATCTGTGACGAGGCGCAGTTCTTCCTGCCGTTCCAGGTCGACCAGCTCGCCCGGATCGCCGACGAGCTGCAGATCGACGTCTTCGCCTTCGGCATCCTCACTGACTTTCGCACCATCCTCTTCCCCGCCAGCGCCCGGCTGGTCGAGCTGGCCGACCGGACCCATGTGCTCCAGGTCGAGGCGCTGTGCTGGTGTGGCGAGCGGGCCACGCACAATGCCCGCACCGAGAACGGCGAGATGACCACCGAGGGCGAGGTGATCGTCGTCGGGGACGTCGACCAGCTCGACGAGGCGCCGGCCGAGGTCGGCTACGAGGTGCTCTGCCGCGCCCACCACCGGCGCCGGATGACCACGGCGCGCGCCCGGGCGGTGTCGCTCACCTCCGAGCCACTGCCGTTCGGCGACTGATACCTCACCTGAACGGCGGAGCTCAGTCGACCAGCATCGGGACCAGCATCTCGGCCGAGGTGAGCGAGCCGTGCATGCCGACCAGTTTCATCTCGTAGGGGAAGTCCTTGGACGACATCAGTGCGGTGTCGCCGGTGCAGGCGGCGACGACGTCGCCCAGCCGGGGGCGGACCCGGTCCTCGACGGTGCCGAACCAGCCGCGCGCGATCGCCTCGTCGCGGGTGAGGACCAGCGCCCGGTCGCCGAGCACCTGGCGCCAGGTCGCGGCCACGTCGTCGGTCGCTCCGTCGCGGCAGTACAGGTGCCGGAAGCGGGCCTCGCCACCCAGGAGAGAGATCCCTTCACGCAACCCCGGCGTCTCATCGACGTCGATCCGGCTGTCCGGCGCACTGTCGACCATCCCGTGGTCGGCGACGACCAGCAGCCGCGTGGCAGGCGGCAACGCCTCGCGGAGCTGTTCGACCGCGGAGTCGATGGTGATCAGCTGCTGGCGCCAGGCTGGCGAGTCCACACCGAAGCGATGCCCGGTCCAGTCCAGGTCGCCGTCGTAGACGTAGGTGACCGAGGGCGCGTGCGACGAGGACGACACCGCGCCGGCGATCCGCTCCCCCATCCGGTCGGCCCCGACGTACGCCGCCCCACGCTGGCCGCACCTGGTCAGCCCCGAGTCGCGGAACTCCCGTTTGCTCACTACCGAGGTGACCACGCCGGCCCGCGACAACCGTTCGAACGCGGTCGGGTGCGGCTGCCAGGTCAGCGGGTCGACCTTCTGATCCCAGAACAGCGCGTTGAGCAGCTGGTCGGTGTCGGGCACCCGCGAGGTGAACCCGACCAGACCGTGCTCTCCCGGCGTCAGCGCGGTGCCCAACGACGTCAGTGAGGTGGCGGTGGTCGAGGGCACCCCGGCCGTGCCGGGCTCGGCACCGGCCAGCATCGCGTGCAGGTACGGCGCGTGGTCGCGATGCCGGGCGACCAGTTCCTGGCCCATCCCGTCCACCAGCATCACGACGTACGACGGAGCCGGCGGCAGCTCGAGCGTCACGGGGCCCAGGCCGGCGTCCACCCCGAGCGCAACGGCCACCGCGGGCAGCACGTCGGCCAGCGAACGCTGCCGGTAGCCCGGTTCTACGAAACCTGCAGCAGCGGAGCCTGCAGCCGAGGGTCCGGTGGTCACTGGTCCTGCGTGTGCGCCGAGAGCCCCTCGGCGAAGGCCAGCAGCGCATCGACCGCGTCCTGGCCGTCGGCGGCCGCCGAGACCCGCAGGGAGAAGTCGTCGGAGCCGACCACCCCGGTGTACCCGTGGTCCGCGTCGCAGTCCGGATCGGCGCACATGGCCGGCTCGAGGTCGATCCGGGCAACGGCGCCCCAGCCGACGGTCAGCACCGCCTCGCTGGGCGCCGGCACCTTGCTGCCTCGCAGCTTGGCCGGGTTGGTGACCATCCGGTTGACCACGACCGAGCGCACCGAGGCCAGTCCAACCGCCTCGGTCGAGCTGGCGGTGTAAGGCTCCGGGAGCAGATCGTCGGGCGGGTGCTCGTCGGTGTGCGCGATGACCAGCCGGGTCGGGGTGAGCACCGCGACGGTGATGTGCCGGCGGACCTCGTCGCGGTCGATCGTGGGCTCGTGGTGGACCAGGAAGGAGAGCACCGCCTCGCCCGCAACGGCGGCCCGGATCCCCTCGGAGACCACCCCCGGGTAGTAGCCGGTCTTCTCGATCGCGGTGGTCAGGTCCCGTGACCGGTCCCGGGCCGGCTCGGCCCGCTCCTGAGCGAGGTTGCTGCGCATGCGTGCCAGTCTGTCACGCAGGGGCCCTGCCGACACGGCGACGTCAGCCGGGGAGGGTCTCGCCGGGCTGGGTGCTCAGCCGGCGTACGAACCAGTCCGAGCGGACGTCGGCAACGGGTGCGATGTGTGCCCGCGCACTGAGCACGCACACGCCGTCGGCGGTGGCGTGGACCAGGCTCAGCTCGACCGACCTCAGCTGCGGCAGGTCGTTCTTGACCAGCGCCACACGACGCAGCAGCTCCTCGACCGCCGCGACGTCGACCTGCTCGGAGCCGCGGTAGCCGAACAGCAGCGGTGCGGTCTTGATCTCGCGCACCATCTCCGCGGCCTCCAGCGGCGTGAGCGGCGGGATCCGGTAGGCCCGGTCCCCGATCAGGTCGGTCAGCGAGCCGGCGACCGAGAACGAGACGGTGGGGCCGAAGAGCGGGTCCTCGACAGCGCCGATCGACACCGGCACCCCGGGAGCGGCCACTCGCTGCACGACGAACCCGGCCGAGGAGGGGTCGGCGATCAGGGCCTCGAGCGTGCGCCACGCGTCGCGCATCTCGACCTCGTCGTCGATGTTGCGCCAGACGTGGGCCAGGTCGAGCCGGGTGCGCAGGTTCTCCGCAGTCGCCTTGAGTACGACGTCCCAGCCGAGCGCCTTGCCGGTGGTCACCGCCTCCTCGACGGTCGTGACGGGGAGCCGGTCCCAGGCCTTGATGCCGTAAGCCGCGAGCAGCTCCTGAAGCTCCGGGAAGGTCAGGTCGCGGCCCTCCGGGGAGTGCATCAGCAGCTCGTTGAGCATCCGGCGCGCGAAGATCGCGTCGACGTCCTCCAGCGGCGAGCCGCCGAACTCCGGCTTCTCCAGCCAGGTGGCGTACTCGACGGCCCGGGCCAGTGCCCGCACCGCGGCCTCGACGGCCGGGTAGGAGGGCACCGACCCGCGGCCGACCACGTTGCCGGCCAGATCCGGGATCCGGAGCAGCTCGGGCACGCCCTCGGCACCCAGGAAGGTGGAGACCAGCGGCTTGTCTGACTGCTCCCCGACGCTGGCCAGCACGTTCGCGACGGCGACTCCGGTGGTGTTCAGCGGCGGGATGTAGACCGCCATCACCGAGTCCACCTCGTCGTCGTCGATGGCGCGGTCCAGAGCGTCCTC
Organism: Propionibacteriales bacterium; assembly: GCA_038233595.1. Taxonomy (GTDB): domain Bacteria; phylum Actinomycetota; class Actinomycetes; order Propionibacteriales; family Nocardioidaceae; genus Marmoricola. Next base: position 8,164 of record JBBSVL010000007.1, read on the forward strand.
GAAGTCCGCTGCGTCAGCCTCGGCGCCCAGCGAGAGCGACCTGACCACCGAGAGCCCGTTGCCCGCTGCGGCGTCGGCGGCGAGCAGCGCCAGGGCGTCCGAGTTGCCGACGATGGCGACGCGAGAGCCGCGCGGCAGCGGCTGGTGGGCCAGCAGCTGACCGACGTCGAACATCTCATCGAGGTTGTCCACCTGGATCACGCCGGCCTGCTTGAACATCGCGTCCACCGCGGCCTGCGGAGCACCGATGCTCCGGACCGCGTGGCCCACCGGGACGCCCTGCGTCGTACGACCGGAACGCACAGCGACGATCGGCTTGAGCCGCGAGACGCGGCGGGAGATCCGGGAGAACTTGCGCGGATTACCGATCGACTCCAGGTAGAGCAGGATCACCTCGGTCGCGGCGTCCTCCTCCCAGTACTGGAGCAGGTCGTTGCCCGACACGTCGGCCCGGTTGCCGGCGCTGACGAACGACGACAGCCCGAGCCCGCGGTTGGCGGCCTTCTCCAGGATCGCGGTGCCCAGGGCGCCGGACTGGCAGAAGAACCCGACCCGTCCGCGCTGCGGCAGGTGCGGCGCGAGCGAGGCGTTGAGGGCCACTTCGGGGTCGGTGTTGATGATGCCCAGGCAGTTGGGGCCGATCAGCCGCAGACCGTAGCTGCGGGCCAGGCCGAGCAGCTTGCGCTGCCGCTTCCAGCCGTCGTCGCCGGCCTCGGCGAAGCCCGAGGAGATCACCACCAGGCCGTGCACCCCTTTGGCGGCGCAGTCGAGGACCACGTCGTTGACCGCGTCGGCAGGTACGGCGACCACGGCCACGTCGACGTCACCCGGAATCTCCCCGACGGTGGCGTAGGCCGGCATCCCGGCGACCGAGGACGCGGTCGGGTTCACCGCGTAGATGCGGCCGGTGTAGTTGCCGAGGACCAGGTGCCGGACCAGGGCCTGACCGATGGTGTCCTGGCGGCGGGATGCGCCGATCACTGCGACGCTGCGGGCGTTGAAGAACGCCGCGATCGACGCCGCCTCAGCCCGGTGCTCGCGGTCCTGCATCACGCCGATGGCGGTGTCGGTGGGGTCGATCGGGAACTCGAAGCGCATCACGCCCTCTTCGAAACCGCCGGTCACCTTGTAGCCGGCGTCCCGGAAGACCTGGATCATCTTGACGTTCTCGGGCAGCACGTCGGCGACGAACCTGTCGACCCCGCGCTCCCGGCCGGCCTGGGCGAGGTGCTCCAGGAGCAGCTGGGCGATGCCCCTTCCCTGGTGCTTGTCCTCGACTAGGAAGGCCACCTCGGCCTCCCCCTTCTCGACCACGTCGTAACGGCCCACCGCGATCATCCGGTCGGCGACCGTCAGCACGATCGCGACCCGGTCGCGGTGGTCGACGTCGCTGAACCTGTCCAGGTCGCGCTCGGAGAGACGTGGCATCGGCGCGAAGAACCGGAGGTACTTGGACTGGTCGGACACCCGGGAGTAGAACTCGGTCAGCAGCTCGCGGTCCTCGACGCGCATCGGCCGTAGATGGGCGGTGTGCCCGTCGCGCAGCAGCACATCGGCTTCCCAGTGTGCCGGGTAGGGCGGTTCCTGCGGGGCGTCGGTCACATCCCGGAATCTACCGGTCAGCACGCAACCAGCGGCGAGCCCGGAGTCGAACGGTCAGCACAGCAAGGAAGAATGACCGACATGGCCCGTCGTACCACTGCACCGCCCCCCGAGGACTTCGAGGAGCACATCGTCGACATCGACGTCGGCGACGAGATGCGCGCCAGCTTCCTCGAGTACGCGTACTCGGTGATCTACTCCCGCGCCCTGCCCGACGCCCGCGACGGGCTGAAGCCGGTCCAGCGCCGGATCCTCTACACGATGAACGACATGGGCCTGCGCCCGGACCGCGGGCACGTGAAGAGCGCCCGCGTCGTCGGTGAGGTGATGGGCCGCCTGCACCCGCACGGCGACAGCGCGATCTACGACGCGCTGGTCCGGATGGCACAGACCTGGTCGATGCGACTGCCGTTCATCGACGGGCACGGCAACTTCGGCTCCCTGGACGACAGCCCCGCGGCGATGCGCTACACCGAGTGCCGGATGGCGCCCTCGGCGGTGGCGATGACTGCGTCCATCAACGAGGACACCGTCGACTTCAAGGCCAACTACGACGGCCGCGAGACCGAGCCGGTCGTGCTGCCCGCCGCCATCCCCAACCTGCTGGTCAACGGCACGACCGGCATCGCGGTGGGGATGGCCACCAACCTTGCGCCGCACAACCTGGTCGAGGTGGTCCAGGCGCTGCGGCACCTGGTCAAGCACCCCGCCGCCGGCCTCGACGACCTGATGCGGTTCGTGCCCGGCCCCGACCTGCCCACCGGCGGCAAGATCGTCGGGCTCGAGGGCATCCGCGATGCCTACGAGTCCGGCAGGGGCTCGTTCCGGATGCGCGCCACCGCACGGATCGACTCGGTCACGGCCCGGCGCAAGGGCATCGTGGTGACCGAGCTGCCCTACGGCGTCGGTACCGAGCGCGTCGTCGAGCGGATCAAGACGCTGGTGCTGAGCAAGAAGCTACTGGGCATCAGCAACATCGTCGACCTGACCGACGGCGAGCTCGGCCTGCAGCTGGTGATCGAGGTGAAGAACGGCTTCGTGCCCGAGGCTCTGCTCGAGCAGCTGTACAAGATGACCCCGCTGGAGGAGTCCTTCGGGATCAACAACGTCGCCCTGGTCGACGGCCAGCCCCGCACGCTCGGGCTCAAGGAGATGCTGGAGGTCTTCCTCAAGCACCGGTTCGACGTCGTACGACGCCGGACGACGTACCGCCGTACGAAGGCCGCCGACGAGCTGCACCTGGTCGTGGGCCTGCTGGTCGCGATCCTCGACATCGACGAGGTGATCCAGCTGATCCGCGCCAGCGAGAACGCAGCCGAGGCCCGCGAGCGACTGATCACCGTCTTCGAGCTCAGCGAGGTCCAGGCGAACTATATCCTCGACATGGCGCTGCGCCGACTCACGAAGTTCTCCCGTCTCGAGCTCGACACCCGCAAGGCCGAGCTGGAGCAGGCCATCGCCGAGCTCGACGAGATCCTCGGTGACGAGGCGAGGCTGCGTGCGGTGGTCTCCGAGGAGCTGGCCGACGTCGCGAAGACCTACGGCACACCCCGACGCACGGTCCTGCTTGAGGCCTCCGGGCAGACCGCGACCGCCGCGCCGCTCGAGGTGGCCGACGACCCGTGCTTCGTCTTCCTGTCCTCTACCGGCCTGCTCGCCCGCACCAGCACCCTCGACCCCCCCGGCGCGGGTGGCGGGCGCACCGGGCACGACGTGATCGTCTCCGCGGTGCGTACCTCGGCCCGTGGGGAGGTCGGCGTCCTGACCAGCCGCGGCCGGCTGGTCAGACTCGGCGTGCTTGACCTGCCGACGCTGCCGGCCACCGCCAACCACCCGAACCTGCAGGGCGGCGCCCCGGCCGGGATGTTCCTGACCCTGGCTCCGGGGGAACGCATCCTGGCGCTGACGACCTACGACGAAGGCTCCCCCGGCTTGGCCCTCGGCACCCGACAGGGCGTGGTCAAACGGGTGCGGCCCGAGCGGCTGAACCGCGACGACTGGGAGGTGGTCTCCCTGGCCGAGGGAGACGAGGTGGTCGGTGGTCTGGAGCTGGCGACCGGCGCTGAGGAGCTGTGTTTCATCACCAGCGACGCCCAGCTGCTGCACTTCGGCGCGGACGCCGTGCGTCCGCAGGGTCGTTCCGGCGGTGGCATCGCCGGGGTCAAGCTTGCGGCCGGCCAGTCGGTGGTGTCCTTCGGCGCCTTCGAGCCCGAGTCGGCGGTGGTGGTCACCGTGTCCGGGGCGGGCACGGCCCTGCCAGGCACCGACGCCGGCTCGGTCAAGGTCACGCCGTTCGACCAGTACCCGGCCAAGGGACGTGCCACGGGTGGGGTGCGCTGCCACCGGTTCCTCCGTGGTGAGGACACACTGGTGTTCGCCTGGGCCGGTGCCGCGCCGGCGCGCGCGGCGGCGGCGAGCGGGGCAGCAGTCGATCTGCCCGAGCCGGTGGACCGGCGCGACGGCTCGGGCACCCCGGGCAGCCAGCCGGTCGCCGCCTGCGCCGGACCTGTCGCCGTACGTGGCACCCTTGGCGCATGACTCTTCGACCGACCGGGCGCGCTGCCTTGGTGCTTGGTGCTGTCCTGCTGGTCCTGGGCTCGGCGGCCGGGTGCGGAGGTGCCGGCAAGGCATCCGCCAAGCCCGTCGGCGACCGTTTGGCGGCGGCTCAGAAGTACCTCGACCAGACCAAGGCCGTGACCATCTCGCTGAGCACCCCGAAGCTCCCCCAGGGTGTGCAGGGAATCCTGAAGGCGAGTGGTGTCGGCACCAAGACCCCCGCCTTCAAGGGCACGATCTCGGTGGTGCGCAGCGGGCTGAGCATCGAGGTACCCGTGATCTCGGTCAACGGTGCCGTCTACATCCAGTTCGCCGGCTCGTGGCAGAAGGTCGACCCAGCCAAGTTCGGCGCCCCCGACCCGGCGAACCTGTTCAAGTCCGGCACCGGGCTGTCCTCCCTGCTCAGCGACGTCAAGGGTGCCAAGGCGGGCAAGGACGTCCGGCAGGGCAAGGACGTCCTGTCCACCATCACCGGGACCGTGCCCGGGGCGAAGGTCGCCTCGATCATCCCGACGGCTTCGGCCAAGGCCGACTTCAGCACCAAATTCGTGCTCGACGCCAAGGACCACCTGGTTACCGCAGTCCTCTCCGGCCCGTTCTACCCCAAGGCCGATGATGTGACCTACACGATCGGGTTCAGCAAGTACGGCGTGACCGAGCCGATCAAGGCTCCATGACCCCGGCAGCGGCCGGGGACACCGCGCCCGCTCCGGTAGTTGCGCGGAGCACCCGGCTGCTGCTCGGGCTGGCCGCCGTGGCCGTCGCGTTCGCGGCAGCCGACACCTACGTGGTGGTCCTCGCCCTTCCCGACATGATGATCACCGTCGGGCTCGGCATCGACGAGCTGCAGCGCGCGGCTCCGATCATCTCCGGCTTCCTGCTCGGCTACGTCGCGATGCTGCCGCTGATCGGCCGGATCGCCGACATCCGTGGCCGGGTCCCGGTCCTGGTGGCCTCCCTGGTCGTCTTCGCCTTCGGTTCGATGGTGACCGCGCTGGCCTTCGACCTGCCCTCCGTCGTCACCGGCCGGTTCCTGCAGGGGGTCGGTGGCGGCGGCCTGGTGCCGGCCACGCTGGCGCTCGTGGCCGACCTGTACCCGGTCGAGCGACGCGCCGTACCCCTCGGGGTGGTCTCCGCGGTCCAGGAGGTCGGCTCGGTGCTCGGCCCGCTGTACGGCGCGGTGGTGCTCGCCCTCGCCGACTGGGAGGCCATCTTCTGGCTGAACCTCGCGGTCGGCCTGATCCTCGCCGCCGCCCTGTCCCACCTGCACAAGCAAAGCGCGTCGAGACGCGCCCCACGGCCCCTTCCCGACGTCTTGTCGATCCTGCTCCTGGTCGTCGCCCTGGCTGCCCTGGTCCTGATCCTCGCGGAGCCGGCGGCGCTGTACGGCGACGTCACCCTCGGGCTGGCCTTCGTGCCGGTGACCGGCGACAGCCGCTGGCTGACCCCGCTCGCCCTGGTCACCATCGTGGGGTTCGTGGCCCTGGTGGTGCGCACCCTGTTCACGAAACGGCCGCTGGTCGATCTGCGCAGCTGGGCCGGCAGCTTCGGCCAGGCCGACCCGGTGGGTGCCGGGATCCTGGCCCTGGCCCTGGCCGGCGTGATCCTGGCCTTCGCCTCGGCCGACCCGGCGCAACAGGTCTTCTCTTCGGGCGGTGTCTTCCTGCTGGCCGGGTCCGCGGTCGCGGCGGCGGTGTTCATGTGGCACCTGCGCCGGGCCCGGAACCCGCTGGTTCCCCCGGGTGCGCTGCGGGAGCGACCGGCCTGGGCGAGCATGCTGGTCAGCTTCTTCGTGGGTGCCTCGCTGATCGCAGCCCTGGTCGACATCCCGGTCTACGCCAGGCTCACGACCTACAAGGACTCGCAGCTGATGGCCGCCCTGGTTCTCCTGCGGTTGCTGGTCGCGATCCCGATCGGTGCTGTCGTCGGAGGCTTCCTGACCCGGCGGCTGCCGTCCGGCTTCGTGTGCGGGGCGGGGATGGTGCTCTCGACCGCCGGCTTCGTCGTGATGTCGCAGTGGGGCGCCCACTCACTGGAGCACCCGGTCGTGAACATCCCGTTGTTCGTCACCGGGCTCGGCTTCGGGCTCGCGCTCGCGCCGGTCAACGCGGCGCTGCTCGCGAGCACCGACGCTGGCGTCCATGGTGTGGCCAGTGCCCTGGTTGTCGTCGCCCGGATGGTCGGGATGCTGGTGGGCATCTCGGCGCTGACCACGATCGGGCTGCGTCGCTACTTCGACGCCCTGCACCGGCGCCCCGGGCACGAGCTCGCTGCGGCCCTGGTCCAGATCGAGGCGATCTTCGTCGGTGCCGCGATCTGCGCCGCCCTGGCCGGTGTACTCGCCGTCGCGCTCTTCCACGGCGCCCGCACCCGCGCCTGCGACTGACCCCTCCTGCCGAAGCGATTCGGTTCCGGACCCCCATCGGGCGTACGACGCGGTTCCGCTAGCGTCTGTGCCGTGGACCCAGTGACCGACGACTCCGACTTCAACGACCTGCTCACCGCCAACCGCTCCTTCGCCGAGCACTTCGAGCTGAGCGGCTTCGACGGTGTGGCCCACGCCGGTATCGCCGTCGTCACGTGCATGGACTCCCGGATCGACCCGCTCGGGATGCTGGGCCTCAAACCCGGCGACGCCAAGATCGTCCGCAACCCGGGCGGGCGGATCGACGAGCAGGCCCTGGAGGCGCTGGTGCTCGGTGTGCATCTGCTCAACGTCAAGCGGATCCTGGTCATCCCGCACACCCGCTGCGCGATGTCCTCCTCCACCCTCGACGAGCTGCGCGAGCGGGTCAGCGAGTCCGCCGGTCAGGACGCCTCGTGGCAGACGTTCGGGGTGATCGATGACCCGGAAGCCAGACTTGCCGACGACGTGCGCAAGATCCGGGCACACCCGCTGATCCCGGACAACATCGCCGCCGGCGGGTTCATCTACGACGTCGACACCGGGCTGCTCAACCTGCGGGTCTGAGCCTCAGGGTCGTTGGTCGGACCTGCCGTCACGCGCGTCGCCAGGCAGATGACCCAGTACAGCCCCACCGAGCCGGCGAGCAGCACGACCGGCTCAGGCGTCGATCGCCTCGGCATCGATCTCGTAGGCACCGGCCACGATGAAGTCCTTGCGCGGGGCCACGTCGGAGCCCATCAGCAGCTCAAACACCTCCGAGGCGACCCCCGCGTCGTCGACCGTCAGCCGACGCAGCGTACGGCGGCGGGGGTCCATCGTTGTCTCGGCGAGCTGCTTCGCGTCCATCTCGCCCAGGCCCTTGTAGCGCTGGACCGGGTCCTTCCAGCGCACTGCCTTCTTGGTCAGCTCGGCGAGCTTGCGCTGCAGCTCGGCGTCGGAGTAGGTGTAGACGTACTTCTCCATCCCCTTCTTCGGGTTGGACAGCTCGATCCGGTGCAGCGGCGGCACCGCGGTGAAGACCCGCCCGGAGGTCACCAGCTCGGGCATGTAGCGGAAGAACAGCGTCGCGAGCAGGCAGCGGATGTGGGCTCCGTCGGAGTCGGCGTCGGCCATGAAGATGATCCGGCCGTAGCGCGAGGCCTCGACGTCGAAGGTGCGCCCGGAGCCGGCGCCCACGACCTGGATGATCGAGGCGCACTCGGTGTTCTTCAGCACGTCGGCGATGCCGGCCTTCTGGACGTTGAGGATCTTGCCGCGGATCGGCAGCAACGCCTGGAACTCAGAGTTGCGGGCCATCTTCGCGGTGCCGAGCGCGGAGTCGCCCTCGACGATGAACAGCTCGCTGCGGTCGACGTCGCTGGAGCGGCAGTCGGCCAGCTTGGCGGGCAGCGCGCTGGACTCCAGAGCGTTCTTGCGGCGTTGCGTCTCGCGGTGCTGCCGGGCGGCGATGCGGGTCTTCGACGCCCCGAGCACCTTGTCCATCAACCGCTTGGCCTGCTCCTTGTGCGCGCGCTTCGTGGACGTCAGGAACGTCTTCAGCTCAGCCGCCACAACCTTGCGTACGGCGGCCTGGGCAGCGGGCGTGCCGAGGATCTCCTTGGTCTGACCTTCGAACTGGGGTTCGGCCAGTCGGACGGTGACCACGGCGGTCAGCCCCTCGAGCACGTCGTCCTTGATCACTGCAGCGTCGCTGACCTTGAGCACCCGGGCACCACGCATCACGTCGTTGAAGGTCTTGGTCAGCGCGGTGTCGAACCCGGCGACGTGGGTGCCGCCCTTGGGTGTGGCGATCACGTTGACGAACGACCTCAGCTCGGTCTCGTAGCCGGTGCCCCAGCGCAGCGCCACGTCGACGCCGAGATCACGCTCGACGTCCTGCGGGGTCATGTGTCCCCTGTCGTCGAGCATCGGCACGGTCTCGGTGAACCGCTCGCTGCCCTGCAGGCGAAGCACGTCGGTGACCGGTTCGTCCCGGGCGAGGAACTCACAGAACTCGGTGATCCCACCGTCGTGGCGGAACTTCTCCTCGACCGGCTGGTCGCCGCGCAGGTCGCGGATCACCAGCTCCAGGCCGGGCACGATGAACGAGGTCTGCCGCACCCGGTTGACCAGCTCGTCGTAGCCGAACGCAGCGTCCTTGGTGAAGATCTGCTGGTCGGGCCAGAACCGCACCCGGGTGCCGGTGACGCCCTTCTTCACCCGGGCGCCCTTGTGCAGCCCGGACTCGGGCTTGAACGAGCCGGCCGGCCCGTCCCCCTGGAACACTCCGGGCGCTCCGCGCTGGAAGCTCATCGCCTGCGTGGCCGGCGACCGGTCGACCTCGACGTCCAGCCGTGCCGAGAGCGCGTTGACCACCGAGGACCCGACGCCGTGCAGACCGCCGGTCGCGACGTACGAACCACCACCGAACTTGCCGCCGGCGTGCAGCTTGGTGAACACCACCTCGACCCCGGCCAGGCCGGTCTTCGGCTCCTTGTCGACCGGGATGCCACGACCGTCGTCGCGCACCTCGGCGGACCCGTCTGCATGCAGCGTGACGTCGATGTGCGTGCAGACCTCCGCCAGTGCCTCGTCGACGGCGTTGTCGATGATCTCCCACAGGCAGTGGGTCAGGCCGCGGGTGTCGGTGGAGCCGATGTACATCCCGGGGCGTTTGCGGACCGCCTCCAGCCCCTCGAGCACGAGGAGGTGATGGGCGTTGTACGTGTTGTCGATCTCGACGTCTCCGATGCTGGTCGCTGGGCTCAGGTGTCGAAACGGCGTAGTCGCCTCCGACCGGACCAATCTACCGAGCGGGACCGACACGAACCCCTTGCGACCCGCCCGCTCGCGTGGCTACCGCCAAACCTCCGGGATCGGGAGCATCATCGTGGTCGCGACGGATCGGGCCGTCCACCGGCTTGTGGGAAAACCGTTCCAAGTTTGGCCCCTGGGGTCAGACTGGTGGTCCTGCATCGCAGGTGGCGCAAGGTGGCACGTGGGGAAAGACACTCCGGTCTTGCCGGAGGGCCACATCCCGGCGGGACTTCCTGGCCGTGATTGGATGTTGAAGTCAGGTGTCAACACACGATGGCAGGGGAATGACTTACCTTGACATCTCGTTGACTCAGTGATGGCCAGCCGGAAGGGAAGTGAAGTCCAGTGACCACAGCGATCGCCCCAAGCGCACCGCTCTCCGCGGTCGACCGGTGTGACCGGTGCGGGGCTCAGGCGTACCTTCGCGTCATGCTCATAACCGGTGGTGAGCTGCTCTTCTGCGCCCACCACGCGCGTGAGCACGGATCCAAGCTGCGCGAGGTAGCCACCGAGTTCCACGACGAGACCCACAAGCTGGGAGACACTCCGAGCGTGAGCGCCGACGACGCCTGAGCAGACGCACACGTGAGTGAGCCCCGGGTCCTCGACCCGGGGCTCACTGCTTGCCGACCTGATGGTCGAGCACGGCGCCCTGCGCCCGACGTCGGGGCCGGGCGCGTGACAGGCTGCCGCCCGTGGCGATCATCCTGGCGCTGTGCTCGGCGCTGACATACGGCCTGTCGGACTTCGTCGGCGGCTTCGTCTCGCGTCGTACGTCGGCCTGGGCCGTGGCCGTCGTGGGCCAGACCTCCTCGACGCTCTGCACCGCCGGGATGGCCCTGTTCGTGGCGGGTACCCCCACCGCGGCCGACTTCGGCTGGGCGGTGCTGGGTGGCCTTGGCGGCGGGATGGGCTGCGGCTTCCTCTACCGCGGGTTCAGTGCCGGCCGGATGGGCGTGGTGGCTCCGGTCTCCGCCGTCGGATCTGCGCTGGTGCCGGTCGTCGCCGGGGCACTGGGTGGTGAGCGCCCCGGCCCGCTGGTGTGGCTCGGGATCCTGGTCGCGATGCCGGCGATCTGGCTGGTCTCCTCCACGCCGGCCACAGAGCGCACCGAAGGAGGATCACTCGCGGCGGGTCTGCGCGACGGTGTCCTGGCCGGGGTCGGGTTCGGGCTGCTGTTCGCCTCCCTGGGCCAGATCCCCGCCTCGGCCGGGCTGTGGCCGCTGACGGTGACCCAGCTGGTGTCCGTGCCGGCGGTGGTCGCGCTGGCAAGCATGCTCCGGGCCGCCTGGGTGCCCCGCGGACCCGCCGTGCGCTGGGCCGCCCTCAGCGGACCGTTCGGCGCCGCTGCCACACTCACGTTCCTGCTGGCCACCCAGCACGGCTACCTCACAGTCTCCGGCGTGCTGACCTCGTTGTACCCCGCCTCGACGGTGCTGCTGGCGATGCTGGTGCTGCGCGAGCACGTGCACCGGGCCCAGGCGATCGGGCTCGCGCTGTGCGCCGTCACGGTGGCGCTGGTCGCCGCCGGCTGAGCACCGCTCAGCCAGGCACCGACAGGGAGAGCGCGAAGTCTTCGGCAGGGTCGGTCAACCAGTGCGCCACCCGCAGGTCGGCCGTTGCGAGCTCCTCGGTGACGCCTGCCCCGCGGAACTTCGTGGAGATCTCCGAGTGTGGACTCCAGCCGCATCTCGATCTGTTCGTTCGTCTGGTCCCAGACCACCGGTGCCGGACCGTCTCCGGGTCGAGCTCGGCACCGAGGTCACGGTTTCAGCACGTGCAGCACGTTCTTGTTGAACCCCGCGGTCACGCCCTGCGCGTCGTCGTAGGCCGCCACAAGGCGCTCGGGGGACTTCACCAGGTCGGTGCCGAGCAGGAACCCGTCGCCCTCACCCAGGGTGCTTTACGCCGGTACCGGCTCCACGCCACGCCGGGGAACTCCCCCACCACCGCCCTGCTCGCATCCATCGCGGCGTACCTGGCTCCCGGGTTGACCCGCTGCACCGGCGTCGGTGGGCGGCGTGGACAGCTCGATCTGGCTGCCGGGCTCGAGGGTGACCAGGCTGCCCGACGGCATCGACGGCATCGACGGCAGCCCGTCGGCCAGCGTCGGCACCTGGGACCAGGTGGGGCGACGGCCCGGGTCGGTGAGGCCGACCAGGTGCAGCTCGAGCTCGAGGCCGACCTGCCCAACGGGACACTCGGTCAGCGCGTTCGCCACGATGTGGGCGCGGGCTCCACCGCATACGGGTCTCGGCCAGCGCTTCGTCGGCGGCCGAGTCGGTGACAGAGTCAGTAGAAGGGTCGGTGGTGACTCTCTGAGCGGTCATTCCGCCCCCTCCAGGTCCGGACCGGTCGACACTCTCGACCGCGGGTCGGTGCGGGGGCGGCCGTCGTGCGGCCGTCCTCGTTGAACACGTACTCGTCCACCTGAGCCCAAAGCGCCGACAAGCCCAACCGCTCCGAGGGATGTCTGCCGGCCGAGGTCCCGACGAGTGGCCGCAAGGGTCAGACCGAGCGGGCCACCGGCAGGCTGACCGGGCCGCGGATCAGGGTCGCGTTGCGGCGTCGTACTGGGCCGGCACGCCGTAGCCCCGGCAGCACCTCCGCCAGGCGTTGCAGCGCCACGGTCGCCTCCAGCTCGGCCAAGGGGCGACCGAGGCAGTGATGGATGCCGCTGGAGAAGGCGAGGTGCTCGCCCGCATCGGTGCGCGTGAGGTCGAACTCCGCAGGCCGGTCGAAGACGGCCGGGTCGCGGTTGGCGCCGCCTAGTGTCGTGCGTCTGAAATTCGCTTGATAAGTCATAGACTGGGGTATGCCGCGTACTGGACGTCCCAAGGCCGAACTGCAGCTGAGCGATGACGAGCGTGAGCAGTTGGTGCGCTGGTCACGGCGCAGGAAGTCGGCGCAGGGTCTGGCCCTGCGATCGCGGATCGTGTTGGGGTGCGCGGAGGGTGCGGACAACAAGACGGTCGCGGTGCAGCTGGGTTGCGCGGCGGCCACGGTCGGGAAGTGGCGGCGTCGGTTCGTCGAGCACCGGCTCGACGGTCTAGTCGATGAGGACCGGCCCGGGCGGCCGCCAGTGATCAGTGCCGACCAGGTCGAAGACGTGGTGGTCGCGACCTTGGAGTCGACACCGCGGAATGCGACGCACTGGTCTCGGGCGAAGATGGCCGAGCGGACCGGGCTGTCCAAGTCGACGATCGGACGGATCTGGCGGTCCTTCGACCTCAAGCCCCATCGCGCGGACGGGTTCAAGCTCTCCAACGACCCGCTGTTCGTGGAGAAGGTCTACGACATCGTCGGGCTGTATGTGAACCCTCCCGACGCGGCCGT
>JBBSVL010000008.1:0-20684 GCA_038233595.1 Propionibacteriales bacterium
CGCAGCCAGGTCTGCACGAAACGGGTCGGCCCGGCCGAGTCGGACATCTCGGCATGGACCACGCCGGTGCCGGCCGAGAGCCGCTGCACCTCGCCGGGGCCGACGACGCCGGTGCCGACGGAGGAGGTGTGCCGCAGCGATCCGGACAGCACCACGGTGACGATCTCCAGGTCGGCGTGCGGGTGGTCGCTGTAGCCGGTGCCGGCCGGCAGCAGCTCGTCGTTGTGCGCGACCACCAGACCGAACCCGACGTTGTCCGGGTCGTAGTGGCTGCCGAAGGAGAACGAGTGGCGCGTCGTACGATCCTCGGCGCTGGTGACGAAGCGCTCCGAAGCCGTGCGCACGTCGATCGTCATGGGCAGAATGCTGGCATGCCCGCCTCTGACGAGTCGTCCTACCCGCAGCTGCCACCCGGGTTCCGCTTCGGCACCAGCACCGCGGCGTACCAGGTCGAGGGGGGTGTCGACGAGGGCGGTCGGGGACCGACGATCTGGGACGCCTTCTGCGCAGAGCCCGGCCGGATCAAGGACGGCAGCTCGGGAGCGGTGGCCTGTGACCACCTCCACCGTTACCGGGAGGACGTCGCACTGATGCGGCGGCTGGGCGTCGGTGGCTACCGGTTCTCGATCGCCTGGTCGCGGGTCCAGGCGACCGGCTCGGGCGCGGTCAACTCCGAAGGGCTCGGGTTCTACGACCGGCTCGTCGACGAGCTGCTGAGCGCAGGTGTGCAACCGATGGCGACGCTGTTCCACTGGGACCTCCCGCAGCCGCTGGAAGCCGCCGGTGGCTGGCTGAACCGGGCCACGGCGGAGCGCTTCGCGGAGTACGCCGCGATCGCGGGCGAGCGGCTCGGAGACAGGGTCGAGCACTGGGTCCCGGTCAACGAGCCCAACGTGGTCACCCTGATCGGCTACGCGATCGGGATGCATGCGCCGGGACGGTCGCTGATGTTCGACGCCCTCCCAGCCGCGCACCACCTGCTGCTCGGACACGGTCTCGCCGTTCAGGCACTGCGCGCAGCGGGCGCCGCGTCGGTCGGCACCGCGACCAACCACACGCCGGTCTGGGCCGCCACCGAGTCGGCCGAGGACATCGCCGCGGCCGCGGCGTACGACGCGATCTGGAACCGCATCTTCGCCGACCCGGTGCTGCTCGGCCGCTATCCCGACGGATTCGCCGAGCTGATGCCCGGCCCGGTGGCCGACGACCTCGCGCTGATCTCGGCGCCGCTGGACTTCTACGGCTTCAACTACTACAACCCGACCGCGATCCGCGCGCCGAGGGGTTCGCACGACACCGGCTCGATCGGCGACGTCGAGGTGCCCGACGGGCTGCCGTTCGAGTTCGCCGCGATGCCGGGCCACCCGACCACCGACTTCGGGTGGCCGATCATCCCCGAGGGGCTGCACGAGCAGATCATGCAGCTCAAGGAGCGCTACCCCGACATCCCACCGCTCTACGTCACCGAGTCCGGCTGTTCCTTCGCGACGGGTCCCGACGAGGCGGGGGTGGTGGACGACCAGCCGCGGATCGACTACCTCGACGCGCACCTGCGGGCGATCGCCGCCGCGATCCGCGACGGCGCCGACGTACGCGGCTACTACGTCTGGTCGCTGATGGACAACTTCGAGTGGGCCGAGGGGTACACCCAGCGGTTCGGACTCGTCTGGATCGACTACCAGACCCAAGAACGCATCCCGAAGCGCTCTTTCGACTGGTACGCCGCTCTCATCGCCGCCCAGGCTCGCTGAGTCGATGGCCACCGTCCCCGCCGCGCGAGCCTCGGCCCTGTCCGAGCCGACCGTGCCGGTGCCGAAGCTCTGGGTCGTCGGTCTCTCGCTGCTCAGCATCGCGGTCTGGGCCGGGTTCTTCGGACCGATCCAGGTGCTGCTCGCCCAGCAGGCCGAGACGATCGACAAGGCGAACAAGGAGGCGGTGCTCGCGCTGGTCACGGGTCTCGGCGCTGCGGTGTCCACGGTTCTGAACCCGGTGTGGGGGGCCTTCTCGGACCGCACGATCCTGCGGATCGGTCGCCGGCTGCCGTGGGTGCTCGGCGGCCTGGCCGGCGGGGTGGTCGCCATGGTACTGCTGTCCCAGGCCCACTCGGTGCTGATGATGTGCGTGGGCTGGAGCCTGGCCCAGGCCGCACTCAACGCGATGCTCGCCGCACTGACCGCCGCCGTCCCCGACCAGGTGCCGGTGGTCCAGCGCGGCACGGTCGGCGGCGCGATGGCGATCGCGCAGACGCTCGGCGTGGTCCTCGGATCGGGCATCGCGATGGCAACCGGCAGCATCGCCGCCGGCTACCTGACCACGGCCGGTCTGCTCGTCGTACTCGCGCTGCCCTACTGCCTGAACAGCCGCGACCTGCCGTTGGCCCCGGAGGAGCGGCCACCGTTCGAGCTAGCCAAGTTCGTGCGCTCGTTCTGGGTCAGCCCGCGCGCGCACCCCGACTTCGCCTGGGCGTGGGTGACGCGCTTCTTGATGAACCTGGCCAACGCGCTGCTGATCCTCTACCTCCTGTACTACCTCCAGGACGCGGTAGGGCTGACCCGTAAGCAGGCGGAGGGCGGGGTGTTCCGGCTGACCGCGCTGTACGCCGTGTGCACTGTCGGCACCGCGATCATCGGTGGGATCTGGTCGGACCGGGTGGGCCGTCGCAAGGTCTTCGTGACGGCATCCGGCTACGTGATCGCCGCGGCGCTGCTCCTGCTGGCGTTCGTGCACACCTACCTATGGGCCTACGTCGGCGCTGCGGTGCTGGGGGTCGGCTTCGGGATCTACACCGCCGTCGACTTCGCCCTGATCACCCAGGTGCTGCCCGCCGATGCCGACCGGGCCAAGGACCTCGGGGTGATCAACATCGCCAACGCGCTGCCGCAGGTGCTTGCCCCGGTGGTGGCGGCGGTGGTCCTGGGCCTCGGTCTCGGCTACCCGACGCTCTACGTGCTCGCCGCGCTGGCTGCCGTCGCCGGCAGCTGGCTGGTGCGGCAGATCCGGTCGGTCGCGTAGGGGGATCAGTTCCCACGGTCTGAACGTTGTTGCACACTCCCCGACGTGAATTCACCAAGGGAAGCGTCTAGAAACCTTCAGACCGTGGTAAATCGGCAGGTCGAACGGCGTGTTACCTACATGTACATCCCGCTGGGCCGACCAGGGGAGTCCTCCCCGTCCTGGCCGGACTCCTGCTGCATCCCCGGAGGCATCGAGCCCGCGGGCAGCGCCCGACGCATCTGCTCCAGCTGCGCGTGGGCGGCCATCTGCTGGGCGTAGATCGCGGTCTGGATGCCGTGGAAGAGGCCCTCGAGCCAGCCGACCAGCTGGGCCTGGGCGATCCGCAGCTCCGACTCGGTCGGCGTACCGCTGTCGAAGGGCTGCACCAGCCGGGTCAGCTCGTCGTCGAGCTCGGGGGCGAGGCCGTCCTTGAGCTCGTCGATCGAGGTGTGGATGACACCGGCCAGCCGGGTGCGCCCGGCCTCGTCGAGCGGCGCCGCCTTCACCTCTTCGAGCAGCTGCCGGATCATGCTGCCGATCCGCATCACCTTGGCCGGCTGCTCCACGAGGTCGGTCAGTCCGCGCTCCTCGCCCTCGGCTGCGGGACCGTCCTGGGACCCGTCGGTGTCGCTGACGGGCTGCCCGTCGGAGCCGATGACGACCGTGCGTGGGTCATCAGGGTTGCGTGAGGTCTGGTCGGTCATCTGCCAAGCCTACGCATCACGGTACGAGCACGATCTTGCCGGTGTGACTGCTGTCCTCCATCAGCTGGTGGGCACGCGAAACCTCAGCCAGTGGCACCTGCTCGTGAATGATCGGGCGCACCCTGCCTTCGGCCACGAGCGGCCAGACGTGCTCGACCACGGACGCGCAGATCGCGGCCTTCTCGGCCGACGGTCGGGCGCGGAGCGACGTCGCGATCACCGCACCGCGTTTGCCCAGCAGTGCGCCCAGGTCGAGCTCGCCCTTGCTGCCGCCCTGCATGCCGATGACCACCAGCCGACCCTCCGTGTTGAGCGCCGACACGTTGCGGGCGAGGTACGACGCTCCCATGTTGTCCAGGATGACGTCGGCCCCCCCCGCCTCAGTGGCATCCCGGAGGACCGCCACGAAGTCCTCGTCGCGGTAGTTGATCGCGATGTCCGCACCCAGCTCACGGCACACCTCGAGCTTGGCGGCCGACCCTGCGGTGGCGGCCACCCGGCACCGCAACGCGTGGGCGAGCTGGATCGCCATGGTGCCGATACCGCCCGCCCCGCCGTGCACGAGGAAGGTCTCCTCGGGTTGCAGTCCGGCGATCATGAACACGTTGGACCACACGGTGCAGGCCACCTCGGGGAGCGCGGCCGCGTGCACCAGGTCGACACCGGCGGGCACCGGCATCAGCTGGCCAGCGGCAACATTCACCTTCTCGGCGTACCCGCCAGCGGCCAGCAGTGCGCAGACCTGGTCACCCACGACCCAGCCCTCGACGTCGGGGGCCACTGCACTGATCGTGCCGGAGCACTCCAGCCCGAGTACGTCGGAGGCGCCCGGCGGCGGCGGGTAGAAGCCCTGTCGCTGCATGGTGTCGGCCTTGTTGACCGCCGATGCGGCGATGTCCAGGACCACCTCGCCCGCTGCCGGCGTCGGGTCGGGAAGGTCGGCGAGAACCAGTGCTTCGGGTCCTCCGGGCTCTGGAGCGATGACAGCGCGCATGGCTCCCACCCTAGGGTGCGTCGCGGTCAGTCAGGAGCGTGGTCGAGCTCCTCGACCACGACGTCCGCCTCGCCGGGGTCCACCGCGTCGGGCGCCCGGTCCCAGCGAACGGCCAGCTCCGTGGCGAGGCCGGCGAGCCGCTCCACCTGGGCAGGGTCCCCGTCGAAGGCGGCGGCCGCGTAGCCGAGCAGGAACGTGGTGATCGGTGCCGCGGGGCGTTCCACGTTGTGCGCGGCATCGCGGGCCAGGTCCAGGACCAGCGCCTCGTCGACGTCCACCTCGATGTCGAGGACGTCACACGCCTCGTCGATCCAGTCGTGAAGGTTCACGGGCCAAATATGCGTAGTGGGCAGTCCGGATGCAAGAGAATCGCCCAAGGAACGCGTCTCATTCGGACAGGTCGCGCAGGTCTCGCCAGGTGTCGACGTCGCGCGCCTCCTCGCCGTACGCCGCGACCTCACCGAGCCGAAGGCCACCGACCAACCGGTGCATCGGGAGCCCGTGTCGGAGCTCGGTCGTCGGGGCCGCGGTGAGCAGCGCCTCGGTCCGGTACGCCGCGCAGAGGTGCTGGCGTCGCCCGTCAACGAGGACGGCTCCGTCGGGATGTCCGGTGGCCGCCGCGCGCAGCCGCTCGACCGTGGTGGCGGTCACCCGTGGCATGTCGACCGCGAGCACCAGCACCAGGTCCGGCATCCGGGGAAAGGCGAGCAGACCGGCCAGCAGGCCGGCGGCCGGACCGCCCCCGGCCGGGTCCTCTCGGGTGAAGGTGACCGGCCGGGACGTCGGCACCTCCGGCCCGACCACGACCACCTCGGGCAGGTCCAACAGCGCCGTCAGGGTGTGCTCGAGCAGGGTCCGACCGCCGATCTCGATGCCAGACTTGTCGATCCCGCCCATCCGGGCTGCGCCGCCGCCGGCGAGCACGACTGCTGCCCACCGCGGGGTGGTCGCGGCATCGGGCTGTTGGTCCATCCTGCGAACATAACCGGCTCGCCGCTCGGCTGGTGCTGGGCATTGCTGGCAAGGTTGAGCCATGCCCGCCGCCGATCCCGCCACCGACCACCTGCGCGTCTCCGTGGTGCAGACCGAGGCATCCCTGGACCCCGCGGAGAACCGCGCCCGGCTCGACGGGGCCGCCCAGCTCGCCGGCGCCTCGGACCTGGTGGTCTTCCCGGAGGCCTTCGCCCGAGACTTCGGCAAGCCCGGCTCCGACCTCGCGCCGTACGCCGAGCCGCTGGACGGGCCCTTCGTCACCCGGCTCCGGGAGATCTCGGACGCCAACGACGTGGCTGTGCTCGCCGGGATGTTCGAGCAGAACCCGGACGACGACCCTCGTCCGTACAACACTCTGGTGCTTGCCGACCGGGGCCGGTTGACGTCCTACCGCAAGATCCACCTCTACGACTCCTTCGGCTACCGGGAGTCCGACACCCTCTCTCCGGGGGCCTTGGAGCCGGTCGTCGCCGACGTCCGTGGCTTCCCGGTGGGCCTGATGACCTGCTACGACCTGCGCTTTCCCGAGCTCGCACGAGCGCTGGTCCTGGCCGGCGCCGAGGTGCTGGTGGTGCCGTCCGCCTGGGTAGCGGGGGAGCGCAAGGCCGCCCACTGGAGCACGCTGCTTCGGGCGCGGGCGATCGAGAACCTCGCCTACGTGGTGGGGGCGGCCCAGTGCGGACCCCGCTACACGGGCCTCTCGACCGTTGTCTCGCCACACGGCGACGTGCTGGTGCAGGCCGGGGGCGAGGAGACCGCGCTGCTCGCGGTGCTCGACCGCGCCGAGATCGTGGACGCGCGAGCCGGCAACCCTTCCTTGGCCAACCGGCGGCTCTGAGCAGTCGGTCGCCACGACGACCAGTGGGTACGACGTTGCGCTGTGCCGTCGGAGTAGCGTCCGGGTCGTGGCCAGACACCGAGACCCGATCCAGATCGTCTCCGAGCTCGTCGCCAGCGTGGCCGAGGTGCCCGTGGCCGTGGGCGACCAGGTCCCCGCCGGCGGCATCGTGGCGCTGCTGGAGTCGATGAAGATGGAGATCCCGATGCTCACCGAGCGGGCCGGCCGGGTGAGTGACATTCGGGTCTCTGCCGGTGACGTGGTCCAGGACGGCGACATCCTCGTGGTGCTCGAGCCCACCGACTGAATGGCGACGCTCGAGGAGCAGGTCGACTACGTCGAGAACGGGCTGTTCCGGCACACGCGCCGGGACGCGCTCGACGACGCGGACAACGCCTAGACTCGGCGGCGTCCCGGAACGTCGTACGCGGAACCGGGGCACGGAGGGGTGCCGGAGCGGCCGATCGGAACCGCCTTGAAAGCGGTCGCTGGCAGTGATGTCAGCCGCGGGTTCGAATCCCGCCCCCTCTGCCGGCCGACCGAGGTACTGACGAACCGCTCGCTGGCTACTCCGAGCCGCCCAGCTCCAGGGCAACGGAGTCATAGACCAGGTCGCTGACCCGCTGCCGGTGATGCTCCAGGTCGAGCACCAGGCGGTGCAGCCGCGAGCCGACCAGGTCGAGGTCGGTGCTCTCCAGAACCAGCGGCCCGAGCTGGGCCAGCTGGCCCAGCAGTGCGTTGCGGTCGCGCCGGACACTGCCGGCGCGAGCGGTGAGCCAGGCGTCTGCGGGGCGGTTCGACTCCTGGAGCAGGGCATCCTTGACCGCGGACATCCGCTGGCGCACGACCCAGCCCCAGCCCTGCTGGCGACGTGGACGCCCCAGCGCCGTGCGCAGGCCGAGGATGGTGTCGTCGAGTTGGGCCACGGGACCACCTCCAGAGGTGGTTGCAGGTGCTCGGGACCTGAGTGTGACGCATGTCACGTCACGACGGCAAGGATGGTTGCCGATCGAACGATCCCCGCCTCTCGGGTCGTGAACGAATTGCCCGGGCCTGTCGCGACCTGTTCAATCAGAGACGTGCCGACCGACTACGCCCTCTCCCCCCAGCTGCGGGCACGCCTGATGGGGGTGTTCCTGGTGCTGCTCGGGGTGCTCGTCTGTGCGATGACTGTCCTGGTGTCGCTGCTCCAGCTGCCGCTGGACATCTTGTCTGCGGTCGTGGTCCTCGTCGTGGTCGCCGTGTTCGGGGTCGGTCACCTGCTCACCCGGCGTTCGTACGTCGTTCGCGCGGGTGACGAGGGCTACCGGGTGCGGTTCGTCCGTGGCGCCGGGACCAGCGCGGCCCGCTGGTCTGACATCGAGGACGTGGTGACCGCCCACGTGGCGGGCGCTCGGTGCGTCGTCCTGCGGTTGCGCGACGGTCGGTCCACGACGATCCCGGTGGACATGCTGGCGGTCGACGGGGACCAGTTCGTGCGCGAGCTCCAGGCCCACCTGGACCGAGGGCACGGCTACCGACCGAAGCGCTGAGCCGTCGCAGCTGGTTCGCCCCGATTCGCTGGGTAGGCTCGCGCATGGGTAGCCTGTGCGAGCGCCTTCGGGCGTTGGAGGTGTCGCCTAGCCCGGTTTATGGCGCCCGCCTGCTAAGCGGGTTGAGGGTAATGCCCTCTCGCGGGTTCAAATCCCGCCACCTCCGCGCTGACCAGCGAAAACGCCGGGTCCGACCGAAACGAGTCGGGCTCGGCGCTCGGCGGCCGGCGGCTCATCGGAAGCCTCACCACGCACATCCAGACCTGGCTTGTATTGAGGGATGGTGCATCAATGAGCACCCATGCCGGGGTTTGCGCCCGGTAATGTGCGCGCCTGTTGTCGACCGATGCACGAAGCCCCTTCGGCAAACGGCCCTTCCTCCAGGCGCGCCGGCCATCGGCACACCCGTCACGGGAGACCCAGAAGCTCTGTCACGGCGGTAGGCAACATGCACTCACTGCACCTCTGGCAGGTATGCCCGGATGACTGCATGAGCGGCCTCCAGCTCGGAGATCCCGGCCCGGGCTGCGGCCTGCCGCAGACGTTGTCGGGCCGTTTCGGTGTCGACGGCCTGGCTGCCGGCGATGAAGCCGACGGCAAGGTCGATGTCTGCGTGTTCGGCGAGCACCTCTGGCGCTTCGGCCGCTCGTAGTCGGGTGCTGAAGTCCAGGTCGGCATCGCGTACAGCTGCTGCCGCAGACGCCCCGATCACTTGTCCGATCGCCTCCTCGTGACCGACGAACGCATCGCGCGCCGAGGCGTATAGATTCACTCCGCCCACCACGACGTCGTTGTCCAGAAGCGGCATGGAGAGGGTGCTGCGCACACCGTGCGCGGCACTCGCGCGGGCGAACATCGACCAACGCTCCTCACTGAGCGGGTCGAACCTGATCACGTCCGGGGCGTCGTTGCCGTCCACAGCGGCGACACACGGCCCACCGTCGAGGTACTGGACTGCATCGAGTGGAAGCGTCGCCAGGCCGCCCGCAGCCAGGGTCAACGTGACACCGTCGGCGACCAGGGTCAGGCTCAAACCCACGCACTGCGGAACGATGGACACCACCTCGACCGCAATCCGGCGCAAGGCCTCCTTCACGCGCGTCTCACCCAGCCGGTCCAGCTGCTCCAGTGCTGCGACGGTAGGCGGAATGGGATCCACGATCACCTCTCCATGTCGGCGCGATTCACGATGCCCGCGATCTGCACCCATCTGTACCCAGGGCCGGTGATCGCATTCCTCCATGGGTTGTGGGTATCGAACGATAGGATCCGGAGTCCGGGATGCCGGGACGATGTCGGAGGTGCGGATGACCAAGGTAAGCGAGGTCATGACTGGCCACGCGAAGTGGGCGGTGAGCACTGACACCCTGGTAGAGGTTGCTCGCAAGATGCGCGACTGGCAGTTGCGACTGCTACCCATCCGCAGTGAGGATCACCGGTTCGCCGGGGTCGTCACCGACCGCGATATCGTGGTTGATTACGTTGCGAGTGGCACGGATCCCGCGACAGTGCGCGTGTCTGCGCTCCCCCAGGGCAGAACTATGACAGTCAGTGCTGATGATTCTCTTGAACATGCCCTCGGGCTGATGATCGAGCACGGTGTACGCCAGCTCCCTGTGGTCGACCGGGACAGCCTCGTGGGAATGATCACCCAGGCAGATATCGGGCGGAGCCTCACGCCGAGCGAGGCTGGCGCGGTCGTGGACAGGGTCTCGCATGTCGTTCGGCGGCGCTGACCGCGCTTCCTGCTCAGTGCCGGTGATCAGGCGGTCATGTGCTCTGTGCCCAGACTGCTGCGCAGACTATGGAAGATGCGAGTCAGCGTGCGCGAGATCTGCATCTGGGTGACGCCGAGGTCATCAGCGATCTCCTGCTGGGTGAGGCCACAGAAGAACCGAAGCATAAGGATGCGACGGTCCCGGGGACCCAGACGTCTTATGACGGGGGCGAGAACGAGCCTGGCCTCTGCGGCGGCACGGTCGTCACGCTCGTCACCGATCAGGTCGCCGATCGACGTGGTGCTGTCTTCCCGCGACGGCTTATCAAGGGATGTGGGCGTGAAGCAACCTGTTGATACTAGTGCTTCGGTCACCTCCTCGGGCGTCGAGTCCACTTCCTGCGCGATCTCGCGCGCGGTGGGTGCGTGGCCGAGATTGGAGGTCAGTTCCTCCTGCGCACGAAATACCTGTGCCTGGAGCTCCTGGAGACGTCGGGGTGGACGCACCATCCAGCCCTGGTCGCGAAAGTAGCGGCGAATCTCACCGCGTATGGTGGGCACGCAGTAAGTGAGAAAGTTGTTACCCATCGAGTGGTCAAAGTGCTGCACGGCCCGGACCAGTGCCATGTAGGCAACCTGTTGAAGATCATCCTCCGGGACCCCACGGCCGCGGTACCGCGACACCACGGCCTCGGCGACACCCATGTTGATCAGCACCACCTCGTCCATTAGAGGGACGCGCTCGGACTCCTCTGTTGTCTGGGACAGCCGTAGCAGGAGCTCATCGGTGCGACACGCACGCTCCGAACGGCTGATGACGGGTGCCCGGAAGTTCTGCGAAGTGTTGAGGTTCGTCGTAATCGCCGCCTTCGTCTGACCCCGTGCGTGGTTGAAACTGGAAACCTCTGGCTGAAGTTCATACCTCGGTCGGCCTACCTGCTTACGAGCGAACCTGTGCCGTTGTGCCCGTTTCTGCTTTCGAATCTACCCACGCGAAAACCGCCAACAGCCCACCCTTCTGGGTCAAATTCCTCCACGCCTGCGGCTCGGAACGAGGACCCAGCACCCCGTCGCTTGTCAGCGCCATGGGCCCCTAGCCGCAGAACATCCAGGCACGAGCGTGAGGTGATGAGGGTGGCGGCAGGGGCCGAGGGGGATCTTTGGTCTGCCCGCGCCTACGCAGGCCGTGATCGGGAACGGCGGGCGGCTGCCCGTGCCGCGGCCAGCTTCTACTACCTGGCTCCTGAATAGCTGGGCGTGGTCGCCGGGCCTGTGGCGCTCGGCTTGCGGCTGGGTGGGTTGGTGATCGGCCATGCCTACCCGTGGACTGCACACCGGCTCAGTCAGTCATCGCTGACGCGCCTACGTCGTCGTCGGGCTTGTCTTCTCGTTCGCCATGATCACACTGCGCTAGGTCGAGCGACGCATCCGAGTCCCACCCGGCAGCCCGGGGTCCCGGGGTCCCGGGGCTGCTCCTGAGGGACCCAGATGGCTAGCGGAGTTCGCGACCGGCGTCACCCATCTGGTCCGATGGAAACGCTAACAGAAACGTTGCGAGCCGTCACGCATCATGGCGACTGCATCCAACATCGTCCAAGCGGACTCGGAGGAGTCATCGCGGGATCTGTGCCGCCTCGCCAGCCACCCGACCCAGCTGCGGCCAGTTGCCAACGAGCCAGTGCATGTCGACCTTCCTCTCCCTTGGCCGCCTCCAGCAGAACTCTTGCGCAGTCCCAGTCCGCGCATCGGTGCGATAGCGAAGTACTGGAAGGCGATCCCCAGTGCCACCGCGGCGAGGTAGTCCCCGATGTAGGCGGCGTACAGCGCCTCCCCGGCCACAGACGCGCCCAACGCAAAGATCACGACTCGGCGGTGTCCCCGAGGTGCAACATGACCGACCAGCTGACACGAGGGTCACAAGCTCTGTTGGCGTGGTACGAAGACCTGTTCGTAGATGAGCAGCAGGCCCGCCGCGACCGGGATGGCGATCAGCGCGCCGATGACGCCGAGCAGGGTCCCGCCGGCGAGGATCGCCACGATCGTGACCACGGCCGGGACCTCGACCGCCCGGCGCATGATCTTTGGTGACAACACGTAGGCCTCGATCACGTGGTAGGCCACGTAGTACGCCAGTGCGATCACGGCGGCCACCCAGCCCGCGCTCAGGGCCACGGAGATGACCAGGACCCCGCCGATCAGGGTGCCGACGATCGGCACCAGTGCCAGGAGCCCGAGCACGACCGCCAGCACCGCGGGGAACGGCAGGCCCAGGACGATCAGCAAGACGTAGGCCAGGGCGCCGTTGATCACTGCGACACAGAGCTGGCCCAGCACGTAGCCACCGACCCGGCGCGACATCTCCTCGCCGAGGTAGACCGCCCGAGCGCGCCGGCTGTGCGGCACCAGCTGGTAGACGGCCGTCTTGGTCCCGGGAAGCGCGACCATGAAGTACAAGGTGAGCACCAGCACCGTGAACGCCGAAACGACACTGTCCAGGACCGCTATGCCGGCACCGAGTACTCCCCCGAAGACCGACGCCACAGTCTTTTCGTTGATGCTGGACTTGGCGCGCTGCTCGATGCGGGTTGCGATGTGCCAGCGCTGGTCCAGGTCGTGGACGAGCTTGTTGTGTTGCAGGTCCGTCACGTAACCGGGCGTCTGGTCGATCAGCGACGTGATCTGGTCGACCACGGTCGGCACAACCACCCACCCGATACCGACGAAGACCAACGACAGCCCGACGATGACCATCAGGACCGCCCAGCCGCGTCTGACGCCGTGGGCGACGAGCTTGGCGATCACAGGTTCCAGACCCAGTGTCAGGAACAACGCGACCACGAGGAAAGTGATGATCTTGGCCAGGTCAAGAATGATGTGGACCAGGCCGTAGGCAGTCAGCAGCCCCAGCCCGGCCATCAGACCCACGTAGTACGGAGACCGCCGGTTCAGTGCCGGTCCGAGCCGGTTGGCGTTGTGCTCGTCCAGGTCGCCGGTGCGTTGTTCACCGAGCAGTTGCTCGGTCTCTCGCTGGGAGTCCGCCGCCTGGTCGGCGACCAGCGGCTGCGGCACCGGTGCCGGGGACCGGGGCGGCTCCCCCGAGTCCTCAGCGTCCGCTGAACGTGGTGACCGGGCTCGGCCCGGACTGCTCCACCGAAGCCACCATCGTCGCTCCACAGCCATCACGTCCGTTTCCACCGTCGACTGCACCGTTTTGACAGGCCAACACTCGCAGGTCGGGCGAAGCCTTGAGTAGCTCGCTGATCACCGCAGCATCACCCAGGACAAGTCTTGTGCCGCAGAGCGCTCGCTATCCGGTGTGACGCTCGGGCGATTGGCCGCCACTCTTCCGGGCCGCACCGGAGGGGAGGTGCTGATGATCAAAGTGCTGCGCTTCATCCGGGGCTGCGCCCAGCAGCTGATCTTGCTGGAGCCTGCACCTCGGCATGGGGCACGGCTGGCCGAACACACCCGGCAAGGGGCGCCGACGAAGCGCAGGCGGCAGTCTTCTGGGCACCTGGCCGGGGAGGGCCCTTGAGCAGGGTGGCCTCGCGATCGAGCCGTTCGAGCAGCGCTCCGAGACCGTGCGCGGCACGTCCGGGTCGTCGCGCCGAGGTCCTCACCAAGGATGCGAGGAGTGCTGCCACCTCGTCGTTAGTCGTGGCTTTGAGCCGGTCGATGAGGTCTTGGTCCTCCGCATGCACGGAAGCGAATCCGCCGACAGCGAGGTAGGCGTCCAGGCGGACGGCGAGGTTGGCGCCGTAGACGTGAGTATGGCCGTCGTCGCTCACGCCGGCTTCGATGAGGCTGGCATACGTCGCACGAACGTCCGGTGGAGCAGACCACCCGTGTAGCTCGACCATGCCGGCGACTGCTGACGCGCCCCGCGCGTCGGCGAACTGCAGCGTATGTGTGATCCAGGGCGGCAGCACGTGCGAGTCTGCGTCGGTGTTGAACAACCACGTGGTCGCGGGCGGGAGCTGCCACGCTCGGCACGCCTCGTCCACCAGCCGTGCCCGTACCTCACCGACGGTGCCCGACGCTTCGTCGTCAACCACCAGATGTCGCGCGCCTGCGTCGGTGAGAACCCGCTCTGCGCGCGCTCGGGTCTCGTCGGTGCACCGGTGTGCGGCGACCGCGACGGACACCTCGATGCCGTGCTGGCTCGCCAACCGTGCGGCGCGCACGACGTGCTCCAGGCAGCGTCCGATCTCGGTAGCCTCCTCATGCGCCGGCACCGCCACCAGCACGTGACTCACCTGGTTGGTCTCCAGAGCCTTCATCGACTGCCCAGCCACTCGGCATCCGCGTCGGCGTTCTGCTGCGCAAGGTAGAGCGTGAGATCGTCGATGGCACAGGTCAAGGGGCCGTCGAGGGCAAGTCCTACCGCCCCGGCGACGGATCGGGCGTCGTCCAGGATGCGCCTGGCGCCCGCGGCGACGGCCGCGCGGACCAAGGTGGCACCGATCCGAGGTTCCGTGGCGTGGTCGCGGCCGCTTCTCGCGTAGTCGCGACAGATAGCGGCCAGTGCGGCGATCTCGGCCCGGATCCGGCCGACTCGGATGTGCTGGGCGGTGGAGCGGCGATGGGCGGGCACGGCGAACTCGAGCAGGTCGGCTACCCGGGCAGCTCCTCCCGCCCACACAGCAGCGACGCCGACACCCCCGGGGAAGAACCCGGGACGGCCGAGATAGAAGCTGGCGCCACCGACCTGAGCGGCTCGCACGCTCAGGGTGGACAGGGTGACGCGGGCTGTGCGGCTTTGCTGCATCGCGCGGGTGCGCCAGCTGCTGGTGTCGAATCCCCACTGCGTCACATCGAGGTCCAGCAGCACATGGGCTTGTTCGTCGGGCCACACCGGCACAAGTGCACGGTCCACCACACCTGCACCTGAGACGAATGCGAGGGTGCCGTCCAGCACCCAGGAGTCTCCGTGCCGCAGTGCGGTCAGCCCCGTCGCTCGTGAGCGCGACGCCCAGACGCCGTACGCCGCGTCGGGGACTGGCTTGGTGCCCGCCTCCTGATGGATCCGTAAGGCATCGAGGTGTCCCTCGACGAGCTTGGCGAGCGGGATGTCGGTCCGTCCCACCGCCAGCAGGTACTCGATCAACATCGACCAGCTGCGCAGGACATCGTCATCGGCCTGCCCGAGCGCGAGGACCGCTGCCCTCGTGTCCTGCGGCGACACGGAGCCAGGGTCGAAGCCGACCGGAAGACCGAGTGGAGGCGGCATCGGGTCCAGGTAGCTCACTGGAATGCCTTTCGGGTCCACACAGCGATGACGAAGTCCGTGTCATCGTGCCAGACGGTTCGCTCCCATCCGGAACGGGCCAACGCGGAGTCGAGCTCCTCGGTGACGGCCGCCCCGCTCAGGTGCGCGTCGTGCGGGTGGTGCCGCCAGTGCACGGTCGCGAGCTCACCGACCTGGGCGGCCAAGGCACTCACGGTCTCGGCGCGCAGGTCATCGGGGAGGTAGTAGAGGATCTCGGCTGCGACGGTCAGGTCCGCGCCACGTGCGCTCTCCGGCCGCGCCGGCAAGGCCGACACCGCACAGTCGACACTCGGCTGCCTGCAGGTCAGCGAACGGCTCAGCTCAACGGCGGTCGGCGCGGCGTCGGTGGCCAGCACCCGGTCGCAGCGCGCTGCCAACGCCAGTGCGAGGTGTCCGGTCCCACAGGCCGCGTCCCAGGCGAGCCCGTAACGTTCCCGGCCCAGACTGGCCAGGAGGACCTGCTGCTTGCGCCGCTCGTACCACCGCGTGCCCACCCCGAACGGGTCGCTCTGCTGCTGGTAGCGGCTCTCGAACTCGGCCTCAGTCATCTGGTCTCACGATCAGCTGCCGGCTGTGCCGAGCGAGGAGCTCCGCGGGAACCACGGGGGGCCAGCCGGGTCGGAGCGGGAGAATCTGCGACGAGTAGCACGAGACCGCGTCGAGCCAGCTCGCGTCCTGCTTCGGCGTGCTGGTCACGACGGCCAGTCGCTGCCCCAGCGCCGCGACGGCGGCGGGTGGTGTCCAGTACGGCGCCCACACGGGGAACTCGAGCAGCTCGATGCCGAGGACCGAAGCGGACCGGCGAATGGCACGTCCCACGGCCTGGTGGTCCGGATGGGGGTCGTGCTGCCAGGTGGTGACCAGCACGTCCGGCGAGTCGGCCAGTTCGAGCACGGCCTCCGTCATTTCCGGCTCGTGCCGGGAGAGCTCGCCGTCCGGCCAACGTTCGGACTCGAGGATGTCCGCACCCAGCTCGCTGCAGGCTGAACGCCACTCGGCCAACCGCATGGCTGCCATCTCGACGGGATCGATGTGGTCGTCCACCACACAGCTCTCCCCCGCCGACATGGTGATCACCGAGACCTCGCCGACGTGCCCGGCGAGGACTCGCCCGGCCCCGATGCTCTCGTCGTCGGGGTGCGCCGTCACGACGAGGACCCGCTGTCCGGGCCGGAGCACGGCAGCCGTCGGCCGGATCGCTGCCTCCCACTCCGGCCACGCGACGGTGGCCGACGGCGTACTGCACTGCATCGTGAATCCTCCTGCCTGTCGGGCTGCCGACGCCTAGAGCACCACGCGGGCGCCCGGCTCCGACGCTAGGACGCGGGACAGCGACAACGACACACCTGTGCAGGTGATGGCCGACAGGTCGGCCAGTCATCACGACGTCAACGGCCGAACCGGGCGTGGGCCAGAGCCGCGCGCGCGGCGTTCGCCCCGGCAGCACCGTGCACACCACCCCCCGGGTGCGCCGAGGCGGATCCCAGGTACAGGCCACCTATCCCGGTCTCGGCACGGCCGAGCCCCGGCACCGGGCGGAAGACCAGCTCCTGGTGGAGCTGGGAGGTCCCCCCGTTGATCGCGCCGCCGATCAGGTTCGCGTTGCGCTGCTCGAGCTGCCGGGGGCCGAGCACCCGGCGCGCGATGATCCGCGAGCCGAAGCCGGGAGCCTTCGCCTCGATCCGGGCCTGCATCCGGTCCGCGAACCGCTCGCAGTCCTCATCGTCCCAGACCCCACGCACGCCGGCGTCGGCCGCGTCACCGAGGCTCTGCTGCGGCACGTGCGTATAGGCCCACATCGACTCCGTGCCAGGTGGTGAGCGCGTCGGGTCGGTGGTGGTCATCTGCCCCGCCAGCAGGAACGGGTTGGCGGGCACGAAGCCAGCCGCCACCTGACTCAGTGCCTCGGTCATCTCGGCCACGCTGTCGGCGACGTGGATCGTGCCGGGCGCCTCCGCCGGCGGCGACTGCCACGGCACCGGGCCGTCGAGCGCCCAGTCCACCTTGACCGTCGACGGGTCCAGCTGGAAGCGCTGCATCCCCCGCGCGGTCCGTCGCGGTACGTCGCCCGGCGCCAGCAGCCTGCCGTAGAGGTGCGGAGCCGCGACCCCCGCGATCACCGCTTTGCCGGCCCGGAACAACTCACCGTCGTCTGTGCGGACGTGCCGGGCCCGACCCCGCTCGAGGTCGACCCCACAGACCCGTGACCCGCACCGGATCTCCCCGCCCAAGGACTCGAAGCGACTGGCCAGCGCGCGAGACAGTGCGCCCGCGCCGCCCTCCGGCACCGGGAAGCCGACGCTCTGACCGAGCATGCTCATCAAGATGCCCATCAGTCCGGATCCGGGTGCGTCCAGTGGGATGTCGGTATGCCCGGCGTTTCCCGCCAGCAGCAGCCGTGGTCCGGCGCCACCGAAGTACAACCGACCCAGGTCTGCCGCCGGTGTGAGCAGCTTGCGCACGAACGCCAGTCCGCCGACCTTCCGCAGCTTCGCCAGCGCAGCGCTTCCATGGCGAAGTGGGGGGAAGGGGGTCAGCAGGGCGCCGATCAGTGATTCCCCGATCACGTCCCACTCCGCGCACAGCCCGAGCCAGGCTGCACCGTCTCCGGGGTGGAACGTCTCCGCGTTCGTAGCTGTCTTCTCGCGATCACGGTGCAGCAACGCCCAGGACCCGTCCGGTTGCTGATGTCCCAGCACTGCGGGGGCGTGCCGCCAGACCAGCCCGTGCCGCTCCAGCTCGAGTGCACGCACTGTCGGTGAGGCCGCGGCCAAGGGGTAGAACGCGCTGAAGGTGTCGTGGACGAAGTCAGGGTGCACGTCGGCCGCGCTGCGCACGGCACCTCCGACCTCCTCCTGCTCCTCGAGCACGAGCACCGACCAGCCCGCGTCCACGAGCCGGTTGGCTGCCACCAGACCGTTGGGCCCCGACCCGATCACGACGGCGTCCCAGTTCGCGCTCATCAGGGGCTCTCCCGGCGCTCGGCCAGGAAGGCAAGGCGTCGCATCGACTCGACGTTGCGCCACTTCAGGCCCGCCGCCCGCAGCGGCTTTGGCACCAGTCGACCCGGACCTGACGAAACATCCTCCTCGATGACGACGCGGGTGTGCGAACCGATCGCCGAGAGATGCAGCTTGACCTCGGCCTCGCCGGTCGGCCAGGCCCTCGCGCGTACGGCGAGGAACGAGCCCGGGGTGCACTCGAGGACCGAGGTGGTGTCGTCGAGCAGCAACGGCCACGAGCCGAACGAGTGGTGGATCCGCGAGCCGACGGCGGGCCAGTCGTCGTCGACCTCCCGCATCCGCGACGCACCAA
The DNA here is from genome assembly GCA_038233595.1 of Propionibacteriales bacterium. Taxonomy (GTDB): domain Bacteria; phylum Actinomycetota; class Actinomycetes; order Propionibacteriales; family Nocardioidaceae; genus Marmoricola. The sequence goes on from JBBSVL010000008.1 coordinate 18,357, forward strand.
CTACCCACAGCGGGTAGAGCCAGCCGTCCGCGAGGACCTTCCACACCTTGTCCGGCGTGGTCTTCATGATCCGCTCGACGGGGGTCACGACGAGGATCCCGACCCCAGCGACCGCAGGAAGTGGTCGCCGATCCAGAGTCCTTCGAAGCCGGCCTGCTCTAGCAACTGCCGGGGGCTGTACCCCTCGCACGAGAGGAAGTAACCGATGCGCATGCGTCTCCTCAGGGCCAGACCACTCGCGACTGCGCTCGCGCTGATCGTCTTAGGTCTCATCATTGCTGCGTCCCAGCCCGCCCGCGACGCCCATAGAGGTGTGCTCAGGTGCCGGTGGCCGTTGCTAGCGTCGGGAGACCCCCGCCGCCTGTTCAGGAGATCCCTATGTCAACCGACGCCATCGTGCTTCTGAAGAACGACCACAAGGAGATCCGCAAGGCCTTCACTGCGTTCGAGCGAGCCGGAGAGAAGGCCTTTGCCGCCAAGGGAAAGCTCGTGGACCGGATGATCGAGCTGCTCACGGTGCATACCTACCTCGAGAACGAGGTGATGTATCCACGCGTTCGCGAGCTGCTGCCGGACCTCGAGGACGACGTGCTGGAGTCCTATGAGGAGCATCACGTCGCCGACGTCCTGGTGGTCGAGCTCTCCGCCATGAAACCCGACGACGAGCGGTTCACGGCCAAGACCACCGTGCTGATCGAGAACGTCCGGCACCACATCGAAGAAGAAGAGGACGAGTGGTTCCCCAAGGTGCGCGAGGGCCTCGGGCGCAAGGTGCTCCAGGACCTAGGCGCGCAGATGGTCGAGGCCCGCAAGTCCGCACCCAAGAAGCCCTCCCAGCCCAGTGCGTTGAAGAAGACCGTCGATGCGGTCATCTCCTGATCCAGGATCACTGTGACCGACCGTCAGCGACAGGTGGTTGCCGCGCTGCTGAAGCAGTTCGCAACGACGTACGCCGAGGAGGCAGGGATCAAGCTGCGTGACAAGCCGTCCCCGCTCTATCAGCTGCTGGTGCTCACCATGCTCAGCTCGACGCGGATCTCGGCCGAGATCGCGGTAGCGGCCGCCACTGAGCTCTTCGGCAACGGCTGGCGCACTCCGGAGCGGATGCTCTCATCCACCTGGCAGCAGCGTGTTGATGCCCTGGGCCGAGCCGGGTACCGGCGTTACGACGAGAGCACCTCGACCAAGCTTGCCGAAGGAGCCGAGTGGCTGCTGGACACCTACCATGGGGATCTCCGCCTGGTACGTCCTGCAGACCACGACGAGGTCGACGCGCTGATAGACGCGATCGCGAAGACGCCCCGCATCGGGCCCACGGGTGCACGGATCTTCTGCCGCGAGGTGCAGGCGGTCTGGCCGCAGGTACGTCCGTTCTTCGACAGCCGCGCCCTGGACAAGGCGGAGGATCTCGGTCTGCCCAGGGATCCGGAGCACCTGGCCGGGCTGACCAGCGCGGCTCGGGTCGCCGAGCTGTCCGCGGCGCTTGTTCGAGCAGACTCAGCAGGGTGGTCCGGTCCATGACGGACTCTCACGATCGCGGCCAAGAGGAGCAGACGGTGCACGAACCGACCCGGACCGACGTCGACACCATCGTCCTCGACGTGGACGGCACCCTGGTCGACACCGTCTACCACCACGTGCGCGCCTGGGACGATGCGTTCGCCGCGGTGGACGTCGACGTACCCAGCTGGCGTGTACACCGTGCCATCGGCATGGCCGGGGACCGGCTCGTCACCGAGGTGGCCGGTGAGGCGGTCGAGCGCGAGCACGGCGACCGGGTCCGCGCCGAGCACGACGCCAGCTTCGAGCAGATGCTCGCCCGCGTGCGCGCCCTCCCCGGTGCCCGGGACCTGTTGGTCGAGCTGCGCCGCCGTGGCCTGAATGTGGTGATCGCCACCTCAGGCCGCCCGGAGGACGCCGAACGCCTCCTCGAGCTGGTGGACGGAAACGATCTCGCCCACGAGCAGAGCACCAGCGCCGACGCGGAGGAGTCGAAGCCGGCCCCCGACATCGTCGACGCCTCCGTGGAGAAGGCCGGAGGCGACACGGCGATCGTGGTCGGTGACGCCGTCTGGGACATCCAGGCCGCTGCAGCCCGCGGCCGAGCCTCCATCGGAGTGCTGACCGGCGGGATCAGCGAGGCGGAGCTCAGGTCAGCCGGTGCCACTTTCGTCTACGGCGACACCGCGGATCTGCTCGCGCACCTCGACGACATCATCTCCCCTGTGACTGACGCGTGACCTTGCTGTGCGCTCGCCGGTGCCCAGCACACGACGTCCCCTCTGGCCGTCGAGGACGCACGGCCGGGTCGATCTGCGGAAAGGCGAG
>JBBSVL010000009.1:0-20400 GCA_038233595.1 Propionibacteriales bacterium
AGCTCCATCACGACCTCCACCCTGGGGTCCTCGTCGTTGCTCATACCCATGTGACGCATGAGGCGCCTTTATGGTTGCGCGCACAGGTCACGATGTGGTGACGACGCGCGGTCTCGACGTCGATCGCTTGCGCTCGCTGCTCGACCTCCGGAGCCAGCCTCGATCAGTCGCGGTCCAACCGTGCGACATCGGCGCCGAGGCCACCCAGCACCTCGGCGAACCATGGGTAGCCGCGGTCGATGTGCTGCGACTCGGCGACAGTGGTGGTGCCCTGGGCGGCAAGACCGGCGAGCACGAGCGCGGCCCCGGCCCGGATGTCGTGCGCCTGCACCGGCGCACCGGAGAGGACCGGCACTCCCCGCACGATCGCGTGGTGGCCGTCGGTGTGCAGGTCGGCGCCGAGCCGAGCCAGCTCCTGGGCGAACATGAACCGGGCCTCGAAGACGTTCTCGGTGATCATCGCGGCGCCCTCGGAGACCGACGCCAGGGCCATGGCGAAGGGTTGCAGGTCGGTCGGGAAACCGGGGTAGGGCAGCGTGACCACGTCGAAGGCCCGCATCCGCTTGCCGGCGTGCACCGTGAACTCGTGCTCGGTGCTGTGCACCTCCGCGCCCGCGTCGACGAGCTTGTCCAGCACCAGGTCGAGGTGGGAGGCGACACCGTGCCGCACCGTGACCTCGCCACCTGCGATCGCCGCGGCGAACGCCCAGGTGCCGGCCACGATCCGGTCCGTGACCGTGGTGTGCTCGGTGGGGTGCATCCGCGGGACGCCCTCAATCACGAGCGTGGACGTCGAGATCCCCTCGATCCGGGCCCCCATCGAGACCAGCATCTGGCACAGGTCGCCGATCTCCGGCTCGCGCGCGACGTTGTCGATCACCGTGGTGCCCTCGGCCAGGACGGCTGCCATCAGCAGGTTCTCGGTCGCCCCCACCGACGGGAAGTCCAGCCACAGGTTCGCTCCCGCGAACGCCCCGGGCACCTCGGCGACCACCTGGCCGTGCTCGACCCGGACCACCGCTCCGAGCTCCTCGAGCCCGCGCACGTGCATGTCCAGCCCTCGGGAGCCGATCGCGTCACCGCCCGGCAGTGCGACGCTGGCGCGATGGCACCGCGCGACCAGCGGACCGAGCACGCTGATCGAGGCGCGCAACCGTCGTACCAGGTCGTACGGCGCCTCAGGGTGCAGGATCTCCGGCACCTCGATCACGACACTGCCCGAAGTGAGCTCGGCTGTCGGGTCGACCGGCGCGGGGTGCTCGATCCGCACCGCGCAGCCGAGTCGCTCCAGGAGCTGTCCCATCACGCCGACGTCGAGGATCTTCGGCACGTTGTGGAGGGTTGTGCGTCCGGGCGCGAGGAGCGCCGCAGCCATCAGCTTCAGCGCGGAGTTCTTGGCGCCCCCGACATGCACGGTTCCCGAGAGGGGTCGCGTCTGTGGGCCGTCTGACTCGATCCGGAAGCTACCCACCCGGCTCACGATAGTGGCGCGGCCCAGCGCTTGCCCGGACGGTCTCGTGCGGTCGAACGCCGTGATCAGCATCGAGACGGCGCACCTTGTCGTCACAGGACCGCCGAGACGGCGCATCTTGTGCCGCACCGCAGCAAGATGCGCCGTCTCGATGAACGTAGGGAGGCAGTTCGCGCCGTCTCGGCGAGAAGACGGTGTGAGGAGGATGAGGCCTGGTCAATAGGCTGGGGCACATGGTCAATCTCACGCGCATCTACACCCGTACCGGCGACGCCGGCCAGACGAAGCTCGGCGACTTCAGCGACACCACGAAGAACGACCCACGGCTCGAGGCCTACGCCACCGTCGACGAGGCGAACGCCCAGCTCGGCGTCGCGGTGGCCGGCGGTGGCCTGGACGACGACGTGATCGCGGTGCTGGTGCACGTGCAGAACGACCTCTTCGACGTGGGCGCCGACCTGTGCACACCGGTGGTGGTCGACCCGGAGTATCCGCCGCTGCGGATCGAGCAGGAGTACGTCGACCGGCTCGAGGGCTGGTGCGACCAGTACAACGAGGGCCTGTCGAAGCTGCGGTCGTTCATCCTCAACGGTGGCACCCCGGCCGCGGCGCAGCTGCACGTCGCGCGGACCGTCGTACGACGTGCGGAGCGGGCCGGCTGGCGCGCGCACGAGCAGTACGCCGACTCGATGAACCCGCTCGCGCTGACCTACCTGAACCGGCTCTCCGACCTGGTCTTCATCCTCGCGAGGTACGCCAACCGGGAGCAGGGCGACGTGCTCTGGGTCCCCGGCGGCGACCGCTGAGTCGACCTCCACGGCACCGCAGGTCCGAGACGGCGCAAACCGAGCACGAGATGCGCCGCGTCGCGCTCAGGATGCGCCGCCTCGGCGACCAGGTTGCTGCCGCGCGGACGGTACGACGAGGGCCGCGGGGACCAGCAGCACGGCCACGACCAGCAGCGCGCGAAGGGTGCCGACCTGGTCGCCGACGAAGCCGAGCAGGGGCGGGCCGGCCAGGAACGCCGTGTAGCCGATGGTCGACACCACGCTGACCCGGGCGGCGGCCCGCAACGGGTCGTCCGCCGCGGCGCTCATCCCCACCGGGAAGCCCAAGGACGCGCCGAGTCCCCACAGCACGATCCCGGGTACGACGAGCCAGGGGCCGCCCCCGAAGACGACCAGCAGCACGCCTGCCCCGGCACCGGCCATCGTCGCCCACAGCACCGGCACCCGGCCGAACCGGTCGAGCGCCATCGGACCGACCAGGCGGCCGAGGGTCATCGCGGCCACGAAGCCACCGAAGCCCAGCACGGCCAGCCAGCGGGTGATGTCGTACCCGTCGTGCAGCGCGACCGCGAGCCAGTCGTTCGCCGTTCCCTCGGTCAGCGCCAGTGCCAGCACCATCAGGCCGATCATCAGGGTGCGTGGCTCCAGCCAGGCCCGCCCGCGCAGCTCCGGCCGGCCCTTGGGCGCGTCCGCCACAGGCTGGAGGCGACCGACGGTGAGCAGGCTGGCAGCGACCACCACGATGCCTACCACCGGCAGGTGCCAGCGGATGCCGACCCCGGTCAGCACGGCCAGCGCGCCGATGCCGGCACCGAACACAGTGCCCAGGCTGAAGGCGGCATGGAACCGCGGCATGATCGTGCGTCCCAGCCGCCTCTCGACGTCGGCGCCCTCGACGTTCATCGCCACGTCCCAGACGCCTGTCCCGGCGCCGAAACAGAACAGACCGATGCCGGTGACCCACACCGACCCGAGAACGCCGACACCGAGAGTGATTCCCAGCAGCCCCACCGCGTCCGCGAGCGTGCCGAACCGCACCACTGCGGCGGCGCCGAACCGGGCGACCAGGGTGCCGGCGCCGGGCAGCGCCAGCAGCGACCCGGTGGACAGGCAGAGCAGCAGCAGGCCGAGGCCGCCGTTGTCGAGGCTGAGCCTGCCCCGGGTCTCCGGGATCCGCGAGACCCAGCTGGCGAAGGCGAAGCCGTTGAGCAGGAAGGACAGCGCAACCGTGTTGCGAGCCGCGACGAGCCGCGCCCCGGTCACAGTCGGCGGCGGGCGGCGCCGGGGGGCGCGGCCTCCAGCCAGGACTTCAGGCCGGTCAGCGCACTCGGGCTCATCGCCATCTCGATCGGCCCGGCCGCCGTACGACAGATCACCACGACGTGCCCGGCGTAGAGGGTGTAGGGCTCGCTGCCCTCGGCCGGTCGCTGCGACTCGAAGACGATCTCGCCACGCCGCCAGGACCGCTTGGGCCGCGGCGCCAGGGAGAAGATCCGGAACCACTCGAGCCGCTCACCGTCGTAGCGACCGACCCCCAGGACCCAGCCCGTCCCTGGGCTCTTCGCCCGGACCCGCACGGACAGCTCGAAGGTGCCGCCGTGGCGCGAGAGCATCCGACGGCGGACGACCAGCACGACGGCGTAGAGCAGGACGAGGAGCAGGACGAAGCCGGCAGAGTCGACAAGCCACTGCCACAACGCCATCTAGCTTCCCGTCCCTCCCTGTCCTGACCAGTACAGCAGCCGGTCGCTAGGACCGTTCCGCCACCCGGATCCGCGCCTCGGCACGTCGTACGGCGGCGGCAGCCTCCTCGTCGTCGGCGTCCGCACCCTGGTGCTTCTCCAGGTCGGCGCGGGCCGCCTCCACGTCGATGTCGCCGGCCAGCTCGGCGTGCTCGGTCAGGATCGAGACCCGGTTGTTGGCCATCGAGAGGAACCCGTCGTCGACGGCCGCGAGCACCGTCTCTCCCTCGGTCTGGATCTCGACGGAGCCGGCCACCATCACCGAGAGCAGCGGCGCGTGGTCGCGCAGGATCCCGATGTCGCCGTCCGCGGTCTTGGTCACGACCATCGTCGCCTCGCCCGACCACACGAGACGGTCGGCAGAGACGAGCTCCACCTGCAGCGCGTCAGCCATGGTGACTCCTATTCGTTCGAGGGGTGAAGGGTCAGGAGCCCTTCTGGATCTCGTCCCAGCGCTTCTCGACGTCATCGAGGCCACCGCACATGAAGAAGGCCTGCTCGGCCACGTGGTCGTACTCGCCGTCGGCGATCTTGTTGAACGCCTCGATCGTGTCCGCCACCGGGACCGTCGAGCCCTCGATGCCGGTGAACTGCTTGGCGACGTAGGTGTTCTGCGAGAGGAACCGCTGGATGCGACGGGCGCGGGACACGATGATCTTGTCCTCCTCGGAGAGCTCGTCGACACCGAGGATCGCGATGATGTCCTGGAGCTCCTTGTTGCGCTGCAGGATCTGCTTGATCCGGATCGCGCAGTCGTAGTGGTCCTGACCGATGTACTGCGCGTCGAGGATCCGTGACGTCGAGGTCAGCGGGTCCACGGCCGGGTAGATGCCCTGGGACGCAATCTCGCGGGAGAGCTCAGTAGTCGCGTCGAGGTGCGCGAACGTGGTCGCCGGTGCCGGGTCGGTGTAGTCGTCTGCTGGCACGTAGATCGCCTGCAGCGAGGTGATCGAGTGACCACGCGTCGAGGTGATCCGCTCCTGCAGAGTGCCCATCTCGTCGGCCAGCGTGGGCTGGTAGCCCACAGCGGACGGCATCCGGCCCAGCAGCGTGGAGACCTCCGAACCCGCCTGGGTGAACCGGAAGATGTTGTCGATGAACAGCAGCACGTCCTGGCCTGCCACGTCGCGGAAGTACTCAGCCATGGTCAGCGCGGAGAGCGCGACGCGCAGCCGGGTGCCCGGCGGCTCGTCCATCTGTCCGAACACCAGTGCCGTCTGACCGATGACGCCGGCCTCTTCCATCTCCGCGATCAGGTCGTTGCCCTCACGGGTGCGCTCGCCGACGCCTGCGAATACCGACACACCACCGTGGTCCTTGGCGACGCGGGCGATCATCTCCTGGATCAGCACGGTCTTGCCCACACCCGCGCCACCGAACAGGCCGATCTTGCCGCCCTGGACGTACGGCGTGAGCAGGTCGATGACCTTGATCCCGGTCTCGAACATCTCGGTCTTGGACTCGAGCTGGTCGAAGGCAGGGGCCTTGCGGTGGATCCCCCAACGCTCCTTGACCTCGTACTCCTCACCCTCCTCGAGGTTGAGGCACTCGCCGAGGGCGTTGTAGACGTGGCCCTTGGTGATGTCGCCGACGGGGACCATGATCGGGTCGCCGGTGTCGGTCACCGGCGCGCCACGCACCAGGCCGTCAGTCGGCTGCAGTGAGATGGCGCGGACCATCCCGTCGCCGATGTGCTGGGCGACCTCGAGGGACAGCGTCGTGGTGTTGCCACCCAGCTCGAGCTTGGTCTCCAGCTTGTTGTACATCTCGGGGATCGAGTCGCGGGGGAACTCGATGTCGACGACCGGGCCGATGACCCGGGCGATGCGCCCGTGCCCTGGGGTCTTGGTGTCGTGCTTCTCGGTATCGGTGGCGGTCATGATGTCTTCACTCCCTGTGTTATTCGCTTGCGGAGTTGGCGTCGGCGAGCGCGTTGACGCCCCCGACGATCTCGCTGATTTCCTGGGTGATGCCGGCCTGACGCGCCTGGTTGGCGACGCGGGTGAACTTCTTGATCAGCTCGTCGGCGTTGTCCGTCGCGGACTTCATCGCCTTCTGCCGTGCGGCCAGCTCGGACGCCGACGCCTGGAGCAGCGCGAAGAAGATCCGGCTCTGGACGTAGCGCGGCAGCAGTGCGTCGAGCACGCCCTCTGCGGAGGGCTCGAACTCATAGAGCGGCAGCACCTCGTCGGAATCGGGCTTCTCCTCACCCTCGACGACCTCCAGCGGCAGCAGCCGCACGGCCTGGGGCTCCTGCACCAGCATCGACCGGAACTGCGTGTAGACGATGTGCACCTCGTGCACACCTTCGTCGTCGTTGTCCTCGTCGCTGCCGGCGAGGAACGCCTCGATCAGCGCCGAACCCACGTCCTGCGCGTCGTCGTACTTCGGCTGGTCGGAGAAGCCGGTCCAGGACTCCGCGAGGGGGCGGTTGCGGAACTTGTAGTAGGCCACGCCCTTGCGCCCGGTGACGAAGGTGGTGATCTTCTTGCCCTCCCCGCGGAGGCGTTCGGCGAGCCGCTCGCCCTCCTTGAGCACGCTGGAGGAGTAGGCGCCGGCCAGCCCGCGGTCGCTGGTGACGATCAGCACCGCGGCCCGGGTCGGGTCCGTTGGCTCCGTCGTCAGCGGGTGGTCGACGTTGGCATAGGTGGCGACCGCCGAGACCGCCCGGGTCAGCTCACGGGCGTACGGCGCGGCCTGTCGAGCCCGCTGCTGCGCCTTGATGATCCGGGACGCAGCGATGAGCTCCATGGCGCGCGTGATCTTCTTCATCGACTCGGTCGACTTGATCCGCGCGCGGTACGCGCGCAGCGATACGGCCATTAGAAACTCAGCCTCGCTTCTGCTTGACGATCTGCTCCTGGTCGAGCTCGTCGTCCGCGGTCGGATCAGCCTTCGGGTCGGTGCCCGCCTTGATCGACTCGCCCTCGGAGGTCTCGAACTCCTCGAGGAAGTGGTCGTAGGCCTTCTCCAGCTCACCGGCCGTCTCGTCGGTGAAGTCCAGCGAGTCGCGGATCGCGTCGAGTACGCCTTCCTTGGACATCCGCAGGTACTCCAGGAACTCCCGCTCGAAGCGGAGCACGTCGTCCGTCGGCACCTTGTCGAGGCGGCCGGTGGTACCGGTCCACAACGACACGGTCATCTCCTCGACCGGGTAGGGCGAGTACTGCGGCTGGCGCAGCAGCGCCATCAGGCGTCCGCCGCGGTCCAGCTGCTGGCGCGAGGCTGCGTCGAGGTCGGAGGCGAACATCGCGAATGCCTCCATCGCACGGAACTGGGCGAGGTCGACCTTGAGCGAACCGGTCACCTTCTTCATCGCCTTGGTCATTGCGGCACCACCCACGCGGGACACCGAGACGCCGACGTCGATCGCGGGGCGCTGGTTGGACGCGAACAGGTCGGACTGCAAGAAGATCTGGCCGTCGGTGATCGAGATGACGTTGGTCGGGATGAACGCCGAGACGTCGTTGGCCTTGGTCTCGACGATCGGCAGGCCGGTCATCGAGCCGTGGCCGAGGTCGTCGGACAGCTTGGCACAGCGCTCGAGCAGGCGGCTGTGCAGGTAGAAGACATCGCCGGGGAAGGCCTCGCGACCCGGGGGCCGGCGCAGCAGAAGGGACACCGCACGGTAGGCGTCGGCTTGCTTGCTCAGGTCGTCGAAGACGATCAGGACGTGTTTGCCGTCGTACATCCAGTGCTGGCCGATGGCCGAGCCGGTGTAGGGCGCGAGGTACTTGAAGCCTGCGCTGTCGGACGCCGGGGAGGCGACGATCGTCGTGTACTCCAGGGCGCCGGCCTCGTCCAGTGCTCCACGCACCGCGGCGATGGTGGACCCCTTCTGGCCGATCGCGACGTAGATGCAGCGGACCTGCTTGTCCGGGTCGTCGGACTCCCAGTTGCCCTTCTGGTTGATGATCGTGTCGATCGCGATCGTGGACTTGCCGGTCGCCCGGTCGCCGATGATCAGCTGGCGCTGACCACGGCCGATCGGGGTCAGCGCGTCGATCGCCTTGATCCCGGTGGCGAGCGGCTCGTGCACCGACTTGCGGTGCATCACCGACGGCGCCTGGAGCTCGAGGGCGCGGCGGCCCTCGGCCTCGATGTCGCCCAGGCCGTCGATCGGGGTGCCCAACGGGTCGACCACGCGGCCCAGGAACTTGTCGCCCACCGGCACCGAGAGGACCTCACCGGTGCGCCGGACCGGCTGTCCCTCCTCGATCTTGTCGAAGTCACCGAGGATCACCACACCGATCTCGCGGGTGTCCAGGTTCAGGGCCAGGCCACGGGTGCCGTCCTCGAACTCGAGGAGCTCGTTGGCCATCACCGAGGGAAGACCGATCACTCGGGCGATACCGTCGCCGGCCTCTGCGACCGTGCCGACCTCTTCCTTGCTGGCGGCCGAGGGCTGGTAGTCCTCGACGTACTTCTGGAGCGCGTCGCGGATGTCTTCGGGACGAATCGAAAGCTCCGTCATGTTCCTGCCTCTTCCCTGTTTCGCGGTGCCTGTGTCTTTGGAGTCTTGTCAGTTGTCCTGGGGTCTCGACGTCGGCCGCAGAACGCCCTGCCCGACAGCCCGCTCATCCGGCGATCCGGCGCCGCGCGTCGTCGATGCGGCTGACCACCGTGCCGTCGATGACGTCGTCGCGAATCTCCACCCGCAACCCGCCCACGAGCTCGGGGTCGACCTCGATCTGCAGGTGCACGTCGGTGTCGTACTGCTTGCCGAGAGCAGCCGCGAGCCGGTGCTGGTCGTCGGCGGAGAGCTCCTGTGCCGTGTGCACCGTCGCCAGGGTCTCGCCCTGGGCCTCGGCGGCGATCTCCTGGTAGCGCTTGAGCGCCGCCTCGACCGTCCCCTGTGACTCGGAAATCGCCTGCTCGACCAGTCGCCCGGTCGCCGGAAGGGTGTTGCCCTCCAGCAACCCGCCGAGCAGAGCGCTACGGTCCGCCGCGGACCGTGCCGGGTCCGCGAGCGCTGCGCCCAGCTCGGGGTCGGACCGGACCAGCTTGCGCACCCCGAACAGCTCGTCGCTGATCTGGTCGGCCGCCTTGCCCGCGGACTGCACCAGCCAGATCACTCCGAGCCGTTCCAGGGCGTCTGCCAGGTCGTGCGGCACCGTCCAGCGACGCTGAACGGCATCCTTGAGCATCTTCAGCGCATCCGAGCCCACGGACTCGGCGAAGATCCCCTCGACCAACGCGGCCTTGGCCTCGCCCGCGGCTGTGACGTCGGTCGCGACGCGGCGCAGGGCCGCCTCCGACCGGAGCACCCGGGCCACTCCGAACAGCTCAGTTCCGGCGGCTGCTGCGTCTGCCAGGGTGCGGGTCTTCCCCACCCTCTCGGTCAGGTCGGCCAGCGCCTCTGCCGAGGCACCTCGCATCATCAGTCCGCCTCCGCAGAAGCCGGTGCAGCCTGGCGACCGGCTGCCTTGGAACTCTCCAAGGTCTCCAGGTCGGCCAGGAACCGGTCGACCACACGAGCGCTGCGCTCGTCGTCCTCCAGGCTCTCGCCCACGATGCGCCCGGCCAGGGTGGTGGCCAGCGAACCCACCTCCGCGCGGAGCGAGGTCACCGCTTGCTGCCGCTCGGCCGCGAGCTGGGCGTGCCCGTGCTCGACGATCCGGGCCGACTCCGTCTGCCCCTGCTCGCGCAGCTCGGCGATGATCTGCGCGCCCTGCTCGCGAGCCTCCTCACGGATCTTGGCCGCCTCCTTGCGGGCGTCCGCGATCTGCGCCTTGAACTTCTCCTCGGCGTCGTTCGCGTTCTTCTTGGCCTCGTCGGCGTCCGCGAAGTCCTTGCGGATCGCCTCCTGTCGTGCCGTCATCGCCTTGTTGATCGGTGGGATGACGAATCTGCCCAGGATGTAGACCATGATCACGAAGGCGAGCAGCTCCACGAAGAAGGTGCCGTTCGGGACCAGAAAGTTCTGCGCGAGCGGAACAAGACCAGGCGCAACGCTGTCCATCACACTCATCCTCTACTTGCCTACGGGTTGTCGGTCGTGGGTCCGGTTCACTTCAGGACGAAGACGAACAGCGCCATGAACGCGAGGTTGATGAAGAACACGGCCTCGACCAGACCGACGGTCAGGAAGAAGATGGTCTGCAGGCGACCCTGCGCCTCGGGCTGGCGAGCCACGCCCTGGATGTAGGACGCACCGGCCAGTCCGTCACCGATACCGGCACCGATCGCGCCACCGGCGAGGGCGATGCCACCACCGACGAACGCACCGGCGAGCTGGACGGCGCTGCTGCTTACTGCCATTGATCTGCTCTCCTTGGATCCGCGCCGGTCCCCGGCGCATCTGGGTTACCTCTGGTGCGACTGCCCGGCTGGGTCAGGCCGCGAGTTCCGGTTCTGCATCCTGTCGGTCTGCACTCTGTCGATCTTCTTCTGGCTGGTCCGTCTCTTGTTTCGGCTGCGGGCTCTCGTGATCCTCGGAGCCGTGCCCGGCGCCGGCCATCCCGAAGTACAAGACGGTCAGCAGGGCGAAGATGAAGGCCTGGATCCCACCGATGAACATGTCGAACAGCTTCCAGACCAGGTTCGGGAACCACAGACCGTAGAGCGGGATCAGGCCGATCAGGGCCAGCATGATGCCGCCGGCGAAGATGTTGCCGAAGAGCCGCAGTGCCAGGGTGAGCGGCTTGATCAGCTCTTCGAGAATGTTCAGCGGCAGCAGGATCGGGAAGGGCTCGATGAAGTGCCTGAGGTATCCCTTCAGGCCCTTCTCCCGGATCCCGTAGACCCAGGACCCCACGACGGCCAGCAGAGCCATCGCGTAGGTCAGGTTGGTGTCGGCGGTCGGCGAGGGCAGCAGGTGCAGTCCGGGGTTGATGGTGGTGGGCAGCAGCTCGAGCCAGTTCGCGATCAGGATGAAGAAGAAGAGCGACACCGCCAACGGGGCGACGAACGGCTGCACCCGGCCGAGGTTGGCCTCCACCTGGGTGTTGACCTCGTTGATGATCGTCTCCCACAGCAGCTGGATCTTGGTGGGCACGTGGTCGGCGTTGGGCTTGGTCAGCTTCGCCTTGGCCCAGAACCCCAGCGCGATCACGACGCCGCCGGCGATCAAGGTGGTCCAGATGGTGTCGAGGTTGAAGGTCAGGCCACCGAACGTCCGCTCGACGTGCTCGCCGATCTTGATCCCGCTATCGCCCGCAAGGGGCGCCACGAGAGCACTCATTGGTTCTTCAACTCCTTGAGCAACGAGATGCTGGTCATCATCAGGGCGACCAGCCGGAACACGGCCAGGCCGAGCAGCAGCCCGACGCCGTCGGGCCAGAAGACCACGGCGAGGCCGACCGCCACGACCGTCAGGACGCTCAGCCGGACCAGGGTCGCGCCGATCATCTGGTTGCGGGTCGCCTCCTGCCCGGAGGTGATCATCCGGAGCAGCCAGAGCTCGGTGGCGAGATGGTTGAGCAGCGCTAGCAGCACGCCGCCGGCGACGCAGCCGGCGAGCGGCCAGCGGCCGAGCTGGCCGAAGATCCAGAAGCTGGCAACCATGAACCCGGCGGCCACCAGGATGATCTTGCGCTGGTCGCGCAGCACCCGCAGCAGCGACGGCTTCTCACCGGGCGCGGGCGCCACCGGCTGGTTCACCCCGGTGGTGGGTTCGGTCGACTGGCTCATCGCGGCTCACTCGCGAAGCGCGCCGCGGACCCGGACCGCGAAGCCGATGCCTCCGGCGAGGATGCCGAGGAAGATGCCGAGGAGGGTGAATGCCGGGGCGGTGCCGGCAGCGTTGTCCACAAGGAGGCCGACGACCAGGCCCGCGACGACGGCCCCCACGAGCAGCCCACCGAGCCCCACGAGGTCACGGCCCCGCAGGCCGGACTTCTCGTCGTTGCGTGGGCCCTCATCGGCCATTCACCTGGTCGCTCTCCGTGGGTCGCTGGGGTGACGTCCGCGTAGGCGTCGTCCACCGTGCCGTGCAGGGGGATCGACGTACGGGCGTCAGACGTTGGGACGCTACCACAGGGGAAACCGGTGCTTCCGGGCCGTCTCGACGCAGTCCGACGGTGGCCCTGGAGGGGCTCACGGAGTGCGGTCGTCATGGCGGCGGCCGATCTGTCGGGGGTGGCGGAGTCAGCGTTGCTGGTGTCGCTTGTGAAAGTTAGCACAAAGTGCGCGCTGCCTCGAAATCGCGCTCCGGCCCCGGGTCAGACCGACGCCTCTCCCGGGCGGTGTAGCCTGGGCAGCACGAAGGTGACGGCCAAGGTGGCGGCCGCCCAGATGCCGATGCCGATCCAGGTCAGCGGCCGGGAGTAGATGCTGGCGAGCACCGTGCCGAACGCGATCAGCGCGGCCCACAGCCACATGATCAGCACCGCACGTCGCTGGGAGTGACCGATCTCCAGCAGCCGGTGGTGCAGGTGCTTCTTGTCCGGGTGGTAGAACATTTCCCCGGCGCGGGTGCGGCGTACGACTGCGAGAACCAGGTCGGCGAAGGGCACCAGCAGGATCGAGACCGGCAGCAGGACCGGCAGCAGCAGCGCGAAGGTGGCGTGCGACGCACTGCCTCCCTGACTAAGGTCGACGTTGCTGAACTGGCCGGTGAGGGTGATCGCCGAGCCGGCCAGCACCAGGCCGAGCAGCATCGAGCCGGAGTCGCCCATGAAGATCCGCGCCGGCGAGAAGTTGTGCGGCAGGAAACCGGCACAGGCACCACCCAGCGCCGCGCAGAGCAGTGCGGCGGTGATCGCCAGCGTCTCGCCGTTGACGTCGGCGAGCTTGTAGCTGAACGCGAAGAAGGCGATGGCGCCGATGCCGACCACTCCCCCGGCCAGTCCGTCCAGACCGTCGACGAAGTTGACCGCGTTGATGGTCCCGACCACGAGAACGATGGTGAGCAGCGTCGACAGGGAGCTGTCGAGCGCGAACTGGGTGCGCCCGGGGATCTGGAAGGAGATCAGCTGGACCTGGTTGACCACCAGGAACCCCGCCGCCAGGAGCTGGCCGCCCAGCTTGGTCAGGGCATCGAGCTCGATCAGGTCGTCGAGCACGCCGACCGCGCAGACGATCGCACCGCCGATCAGCACGATGCCGGCGTCCCTGAAAGTCGTCGGGCTCGCCAACGAGAGGAAGGGCAGGTGTCGTGCCACGAGGTAGCCGGCACCTAGCCCGCCGAGCATTGCGATGCCGCCGAAGTACGGGATGGGGACCGCGTGCACGTCGCGGTCGCGGACCTGGGCCACGGCACCGGCATGCATCGCCAGCTCACGGGCGACCACGCACAGCAAATAGCTGACCGTGCCGGCCACCAGGAAGACGACGAAGTACTCACGCACCGGTGTCCCTGCCCACCTGGTCCTCCTGGTCCTCTTCGTTCAGCGGATCCTCCTCGTCATCCTGGTCCCCGTAGCTCAGCGGGTCCTCCTCGTCCTCCAGGTCCTCTTCGACCGGCGGGTCCTCCTCGTCCAGCGGGTGCCCCGCATTCGTCAGGACCTGCCGGAGCCGCTCGAGGGGGAGCACCCCGTCGCGCAGCAACCGCGGACTCTCACCGGTGCAGTCCACGATCGTGGAGGCGGTCATCCCGGGCGTCGAACCGGAGTCGAGAGTCGCACTCACATCGTCGGCAAGCATCGAGAGTGCGTCGTCGACGTCGGTGGCCGCGGTCATCCCGCTCAGGTTGGCCGAGCTGACAGCGAGCGGTCCGGTGCGCTGGATCAGGTCGAGCGCGACGTCGTGATCGGGGATACGTACGGCGACGGTGCCCCGGGTGTCTCCCAGATCCCACTGCAGCGACTGCTGCTGGCGGCACACGAGGGTCAGCGGGCCGGGCCAGAACTCCTCGGCCAGCAGACGCGCCCAGTCGGGCACGTCGGCGGCCAACGCGTCGAGCGTGGTGACCGTGGAGATCAGCACCGGAGGGGGCATATCGCGTCCGCGCCCCTTGGCCTCGAGCAACCGGGTCACCGCAGCGGCGTCGAACGCGTCGCAGGCGATGCCATAGACCGTGTCAGTGGGGATGATCACCAGCTCGCCTCGTCGCACGGCCAGGGCGGCGGCAGCCAGCCCGTCCTCACGCTGCTGCTCGTCGCTGGTGTCGAATCGCTCAGTCACCTGTTCATCGTGCCAGCCGCGCCGTGAGGTATCGGTCCCGACCTGCCAGATCGAGGTGGTCGCGGACGTCGGCCCACCGTCCGGACCGCGAGAAGACCGCGGGTGCGCTGAGCCCCTGTGCGTCGGCGTGCTCGGCGCCGACAACGCCGCCGGACCTGAGCAGCCGGGCGGCGGTCCGCTCCAGCACGCGTAACGCGTCCAACCCGTCAGCACCGGACCACAGGGCTGCTTGCGGATCGTGGTCGCGGGCCTCGGCCGCCACCGACTCCCACGCGTCCAACGGGATGTACGGCGGGTTGCAGACCACCACGTCGACCGTCCCGTCGAGCTCGGGCAGCGCGTCGGCGAGGTCACCGGCATGAAGAGACACGCCGCTGTCCCCCAGGTTGCGTTCGGCCCAGGCCAGCGCTCCGGGGTCGAGCTCGACGGCATGCACGACCGCCCCCGGAACCTCGTCGGCGACGCTCAGCGCGATGGCCCCTGAACCCGTGCACAGGTCGACCACCAGGGGTCGTTCCCTGGCCAGCGCCTGCTCGACCGCCCAGCCGGCGAGCAGCTCGGTCTCCGGCCGCGGCACGAAGACGCCCGGCCCCACGACCAGCTCGACATAGCGGAACGCCGCAGTGCCGGTCAGGTGCTGCAACGGCTCACGTGCCGCCCGGCGGGTGAGCAGCGCGTCGTACGCCGTGGCCTGCTCCTCGGTGACCGATCCGGTCAGTCCGAGCCGGCCGCGCGTGGTACCGGCGGCGTGGGCCAGCAGCTCGGCCGCGTCGTGGTCCGGACTGGCCACCCCCGCTTCCGCAAGCCGACGCGAACCGTCGACCACCAGGCGCCGTACGTCAGTCACCGAGGGCATCGAGGCGCGCGCTCAGGTCGGCGGCGACGTTGCTGGCGATCACCGGCTCGAGGTCGCCGCCGAGCACATGGTCCAGGTTGTAGGCCTTGTAACCGGTGCGGTGGTCAGAGATCCGGTTCTCCGGGTAGTTGTAGGTGCGGATCCGCTCGGAGCGGTCGACCGTGCGCACCTGCAGCCGCCGTGCGTCAGACGCCTCGGCCGCGGCCTCCTCCTGGGCGGCGACGAGCAACCGCGCCCGCAGGATCCGCATCGCCTGGTCGCGGTTCTGCAGCTGTGACTTCTCGTTCTGACAGCTGGCCACGATGCCGGTGGGCAGGTGGGTGATCCGGACCGCCGAGTCGGTGGTGTTCACGCTCTGCCCACCGGGGCCGCTGGAGCGGAACACGTCGATGCGGAGGTCCTTCTCCTCGATGCTCACGTCGACCGGCTCGGCCTCCGGCAGCACCAGCACGCCGGCGGCGCTGGTGTGCACCCGGCCCTGGCTCTCGGTGACCGGCACCCGCTGCACCCGGTGCACGCCGCCTTCGAACTTCAACAAGGCGTACGGCGCCTCCCCCGGCTCGGGGGTGCCCTTGGCCTTCACCGCGACAGTGACCGACTTGTAGCCCCCGAGGTCGGACTCGTTGGCGTCGAGCACCTCGGTCCTCCAGCCACGTGTCTCGGCGTACCTGGTGTACATCCGCAGCAGGTCGGCGGCGAAAAGGGCGGACTCCTCGCCGCCCTCGCCGGACTTCACCTCGAGGATGGCGTCCTTGCCGTCGCTGGGGTCGCGAGGCACCAACAGCTGGCGGAGCCGTTCGGCGGCCGTGTCCCGGCGCTGGGCCAGTTCGGTCGCCTCGACCGCGAACGACCCACCGTCGGCTGAGTCCTCCGCGGCCAACTGGCGTGCGGCGCCCTCGTCGTCGACGAGGTGCTGCCACTCGTGGTAGGCGCGGCTGATCGACGACAGCTCGGCGTACCGCTGGTTCAGTCGCTTGGCCAGCGCCTGGTCGGCGTGGACCGCGGGATCGGCCAGCTGCGGCTCGAGCGCGGCATGCTCAGCGAGCAGCCCCTCGACGGCTTCGAACATCACGCGCCTCCTCCCGTCCGACAAAACACCACGGTCTGAACGTTTTTCGACACTTCCCGATGCGAATATGCCGCGGGAAGTGTCGAATCCCATTCAGACCGTGGGAACTCGTGCGGCGCCCGGGTCAACCGGACAGGGCTACTTCGCCTCGGCGCCATCCTTGGTGTCATCAGTCTTCTTCGGCGCGGCAGCCTTCTTGGCGTAGCGGGCCTCGAACCGGGCAACCCGGCCACCGGTGTCGAGGATCTTCTGCTTGCCGGTGTAGAAGGGGTGGCAGTTGGAGCACACGTCGGCGTGGAGACGTCCACTCTCCGAGGTGCTGCGCGTGGTGAACTCGTTGCCACAGGTGCAGGTCACCTGGGTCACGGTGTAGTTCGGGTGCCCGTTCTTCTTCATGGATTTCCTCTCGATGACGGCCGCCGGGTCGTCAGCGCCGACCTATGTCGTGGTCGACGTGACGTGAACCGGAACCAGCGAGTGATTGTGCCACCGGAGCCCACCCGACGCGAATCGGGTAGCACCTGGCAGGTCACTTGCTCAACGTCGCCCGAGGAAGGCACATTCCCGATGGGCCAACCAGAACGGTCAGCCCTTCCACGCTTGCTCGAAAGCGGCGAGTGCGGCTGGACGGTCGAAGCCCAGCTGCGCGGCGCGCGCGACGTAGGCGTGTGCCTCCCGGAGCAGCCCCGACTCCGGCGCCGGCACCGGCGGTCGGTCCGCCACGCGTGTGCCCGCACCCCGGCGCGAAACCACCAGGCCCGCCGACTCCAGCCCACGGTAGCTGCGTCCTACCGTGCCGACCGCGAGCCCCAGGTCGCGGGCCAGCTGACGCAGCGGAGGCAGGCGCTCCCCGGCAGCCAGCTGTCCGGCCTCGATCATGGAGACCAGCTGCCGGCGCAGCTGCTCGTACGGCGGGGTCGGGTCGCCGATGTCGACCGAGAGGTTTGCGCTCAACAGCTGCCTGATCCGACGGCCGAACGCTCGGCGGCCTCGACCAGCCGGGGGCCGACCAGCGAAGCGCCGAGGCACCAGGCTCCGACCGTGGCCGCGACCGGCGTCACCACCCCGGTCACCAGGGCGAGGAGCCTGTAGCCGAGTGGCGCGCAGTCGACCCCGAGGAGCGCACCTGTCATCAGCCCGGCCACCGGGACCAGCGTCAGCAGGGTGAAGGCGCCCAGCCCGAGGAGCACCACCCGGGCCGATTCGCGGCGCAGGGCGTCGTCTGCATCCGCGCTCTCTGCTCCGGGTCGGGCCCGGCGGACAACGGCGCGAACCGTGGCGCCGACCAGCAGCACCGCCGCGGCCAGGCCGACGAGCATGGGCACAGCGTAGTAGGAGCCGGGCCACGGGCCGTGCGAGGAGCCGACCTGCTGCGCCCCGTCAGCGCCGATGACGCCCCGGCAGACAGTCGTGAGGGACCGCCCCGGGCGGCCGACGTCGTCCGGGGCGCCCATCGCCCATCCTGCGACGAGTGTCCCGCCCAGAGCGAGTGCGCCAACTACACCGAGCGTCGTGACCGACCTAGGCAGCACGTCGGAGACCCGGCGGGTCCGCATAGATGCCAAACGCACCCTGGACTGCGGACCGGGTGTGCCGAGCTCCGCAAGACACGTCACGAGCAGAAAGACGCCGAACCCAACGGCCGGAGCGATCGCCACGGCCGATCCCGGGCCGGTCACGACCCTGACCGGGATGCCGAGCGCGACGAGCGCGGCAGACACCGCACCAAGGCCCAGGCCCAGGAACCGCGCGACCAGTCCGCGGCGTTGGAGCGCGCGGATCTCCGTTCGACTCGCTGCCCGCACCTCGACCGACACCCGCGAGATCAGTGCGAAGCCAACGCCCACGGCGGCGAAGAAGGGGACCAGGCCCAGCGGTAGGAGCAGGAACATCGCTTCCCCTTGTCTCAATCACTTGATACAAGTGGCAGTTTGTCTGTCCTCGACAGTTGTGTCAACCAGTTGGCACAAACCAGCGCAGCGTACCGGGTCCGTTCGCCGGCCTCCCCGGAGGCACTCAGTCGCCGTTGCCGCCGGCCGTCGGCGTGGTCTTCTGCACCTGCATCAGGAACTCCAGGTTGGTCTGGGTCTTCTTCAGCCGCTCCAACAACAGCTCGAGCGCCTGCTGGCCGTCGAGACCGGAGAGAACCCGGCGAAGCTTCCAGATGATGGCCAGCTCCTCCTTGCTCATCAACAGCTCCTCACGGCGGGTGCCGGACTGGACCGCGTCGATGGCCGGGAAGATCCGCTTGTCCGCGAAGTCGCGGCGCAGCCGGAGCTCCATGTTGCCGGTGCCCTTGAACTCCTCGAAGATCACCTCGTCCATCTTCGAACCGCTCTCGATCAGGGCGGTCGCGAGGATGGTCAGCGAGCCACCGTTCTCGATGTTGCGGGCCGCGCCGAAGAAGCGCTTCGGCGGGTAGAGCGCGGCCGAGTCCACACCACCGGACAGGATCCGGCCGGACGCCGGGGCTGCCAGGTTGTAGGCGCGGCCCAGCCGGGTGATGCCGTCCAGGAGTACGACGACATCGTGGCCGAGCTCGACGAGCCGCTTGGCACGCTCGATGGCGAGCTCGGCGACGATCGTGTGGTCACTGGCGGGCCGGTCGAACGTCGAGGAGATGACCTCGCCCTTGACCGAGCGCTCGAAGTCGGTGACCTCTTCGGGGCGTTCGTCGACGAGCACGACCATCAGATGGCACTCGGGGTTGTTCGTGGTGATCGAGTTGGCGATCGACTGCATGATCATCGTCTTGCCGGCCTTGGACGGCGACACGATCAGCCCGCGCTGGCCCTTGCCGATCGGTGCGGCGATGTCGACGACGCGACCGATGAGGTTCGTCGGGCCGGTCTCGAGGCGGAGCCGTTCGCTCGGGTACAGCGGGGTCAGCTTCTGGAACTCGACCCGGGACTTGGTGGCTTCGGGATCCGCGCCGTTGACGGTCTCGATCAGGACCAGCGGGTTGAACTTCTCCTTGCGCTCACCATCGCGCGGCTGCCGCACCTGGCCCGTGATCGCGTCACCTCGGCGCAGGCCCAGCCTGCGCACCATGGACAACGACACATAGCAGTCGTCGTTGCCGGGCAGGTAGCCGCTGGTGCGGACGAACGCGTAGTTGTCGAGCACGTCCAGGATGCCGGCACAGGGCACCAGCACGTCGTCCTCGAGCACCGTGGTGTCCGGCTCGTTGCGGTTGCTGCGGTTGTTGCCGCCGCCGGCCGGGCTGGCGGCGCGGTCGCGGCCCCGACGACGCCGGTTGCGACGGCTGCCGTCCTCGTCGGTCTCGTTGCGGCCGGCGCCGGCCGGACTCTGGTTGCGGTTGTTGCTGCCGCCACCCTGGTTGCGGTTGTTGCCGCTGCGGTTGTTGTTGCGGTTGTTCTGACGGTCGGCGTCGTCGTCGTTGGGCTGTTCGTCGTGCCGGTTGGACCGCTGGCCAGCACCCTCGTCGTGCTGTTCGGGCCGGTTCCCCCCGTTGTTCTCACGAGAGTCGGCGCCGTCTCGCCGCCGTTCTTGACGAGGTGCCCGCTCGGCGCGGCCGCGGTCCGGGTGCTCGGACGTGTCGCCCGCGTTGTCGCGGGACCCGGCTCCGGCGGTGCCAGTGGGACGGTCTGCAGGGGCCGGGTCCGAACCGAGCCTGTTCGAACCGTTCGGTTCCGGGAGGTTCTTGTTCGGTCGGTTCTGGTCGGATCGGTTCTTGTTCGATCCGTTCTTGGCGACCCCGTCGTTCTTGGGGGCACCGTTGCTCGGGCCGGCGTTCTGGGCCGAGCGGATCGCGCTGACCAGATCGGCCTTCTTCAAGCCCGCGGACTTGATGCCGAGGCTCGTGGCGATGGTCTTCAGCTCGGGCAGCAGTTTGCCGCCCAGGCCGCCCTTCGGACCCCCGGTGCCCGGGGAGGTGTCGATGGTGTCGGTCATTCGGGGTCCTTCCCCCTTGTGTCGGCCGCGGCTCTGCTGTCCTGCGGCTTGTGGTGGAGCGGTCCTGCCCTCTGAGGGTGTCCCGGCTGCGATCAGGCAGGCATCGTCAGTGCTGTGGATCAGGGTGAGATGCGCCGCTCGGATGCCGCTGCCGACCGTAGGGCCCTCCGGCGAGACGCGCAGCCACAGTAGCACCGCCGCGCCGGGTCGCGCGTCAAGGTCTCGACCAGGCTCGACCGGCCGACACGGACCCGCACTCCTCGACCCGGGCACCTGGACCGCCGACGCCAGGGGTGCGGACCGACCATCCCTGCGGCGTACGACGTGCGACCTCGTCGATCTCCGTCATCGGGACCAGCGCCAGCACGGTCGGACCGGCACCCGAGACGACCGCAGCGATCCCCGCATCCCTCAGCATCTCGACCAGAGCCAGGCTCTCAGGCATCGCGGGTCGACGATGCTCCTGGTGCAGCCGGTCCCGGGTCGCCACCAGC
>JBBSVL010000010.1:0-19693 GCA_038233595.1 Propionibacteriales bacterium
GACCAACGCGATGTTCACCAACATCGAGGGGGAGTGGGACCAGGTGATGGACGTCGTGAAGCGCGCGGTCGACGCCGTTGCCGCGCACTCACCCCGGGTCGGTCTGGTGCTCAAGGCCGACATCCGTCCCGGGTACGACGGGCAGCTGACCGTCAAGGTCGAGCGGATCGAGGAGCACCTGCGGGAATGACTCGGCTGGCTGACAGGGTGGAGCCATGAGGTCCGAGACGCGCGCCTACTCGACCGGGAACACCGAGCGCGTGCTCGACATCACCCGCGACTGCGCGGCGTACGTCGACGGCGCGGGGGACGGGCTCCTGCACGTGTTCGTCCCGCACGCCACGGCGGGCGTCGCGATCATCGAGACCGGGGCGGGCTCGGACGACGACCTGCTGGCGGCCCTCGGCGACCTGCTCCCCGCCGACGGCCGGTGGCAGCACCAGCACGGCTCACGCGGGCACGGCCGCGCGCACGTGATGCCTGCGTTGGTCCCGCCGTACGCCACGGTGCCGGTGCTCGCCGGCCGGCTGGCGCTCGGCACCTGGCAGAGCATCTGCCTGGTCGACCTCAATGTGGACAACCCGGAGCGCGAGGTCAGGCTGTCCTTCCTGTCGGACTGACCAGAACGCCTGTTCGATCCAGGGCTATGCTGGCCCCATGTCCACCTACGTCGCCCCGCCCGGCTGGCCCGCGGCTGTCCGACCTCCCGGGGCTCCGGACTGGGAGCGCACGGCCGGCAGCTGGCTGCTCGACATCTGCCCGCCGGAGTACCGCTCCTACCCGGCGCTGCGTCGTCACATCGTGGTGCTCTCCCGGTTCGCGGTGCTGCACGTCGAAGCATGCCAGGCGGCGGTCAACCGAGGGCTCAGTGAGGCCCGCGGGGTGCTGCGCGACGTGGCCGAGCCGGCCGCCGTTGACGCCGCAGTGGAGACCTTCCAGCGGGAGTCGGCCCGGCTGGTCGGTGAGCGGCGAGCGGTGGGCCTGGTCGAGGAGGCGCTGCGCGGCCGGAGGTTCGTCGCGCGGCTGTGAAACCGCTCGGTCGCCAAGTGTCCAGCTGGGCGTAGTGTGCGATCACGGTGGGCCGGCAGAGGCCCCGCCGATCTCCTGCACGATCGCGAGGCACCACCTTGAGCAAATCCGCCCGCAAGCCCGACATCCTGATCCTGATGGCCGACCAGATGGTGCCCAGCGCCCTCCCGTTCCACGGACATCCGATCACCCGGACGCCGGCCATGTCGCAGCTCGCTGCCGATGGCGTGGTCTTCGACAACGCCTACACCGGAAGCCCGCTGTGCTCGCCGGGCCGGGCGTCGTTCATGACCGGTCTGCTTCCCTCGCGCACCCACACCTACGACAACGCCGCGGAGTTCGCCTCGGAGATCCCGACCTTCGCGCACTACCTGCGCGGAGCCGGCTACCGCACCGTGCTCTCGGGGAAGATGCACTTCTGCGGGCCCGACCAGCTGCACGGCTTCGAGGAGCGGCTGACCACCGACATCTACCCCGCCGACTACGGCTGGACGCCCGACTGGGACCGCCCGCACGACCGCCCGCACTGGTACCACGACATGTCCTCGGTCCTCGAGGCCGGACCCTGCATCCGCTCCAACCAGCTCGACTTCGACGACGAGGTGGCGTTCGCCGCCGAACGTGAGCTGTTCGGCCACATCCGCTCGGAGGACGAGCGTCCGATCTGCATGGTGGTCTCGTTCAGCCACCCCCACGACCCGTTCGCGATCCCGCGCAAGTGGTGGGACATGTACCGCGACGAGGACATCCCGATGCCCGAGTTCGGCTACGACGAAGCGACGGTCACCCCGCACGAGGCCAGGCTGCGCGAGGTGTGCGCGATGAACGGCGTCGAGATCACCGAGGACCAGGTCCGCGCCTCCCGGCGGGCCTACTACGGTGCCATCTCCTACGTCGACAACCACATCGCCAGCCTGATCTCGATCCTGCGTGAGACCGGCCGGCTGGACGACACCGTGGTGATCGTCACCAGCGACCACGGGGAGATGCTCGGCGAGCGCGGTCTCTGGTACAAGATGAACTTCTTCGAAGGTGCCGCGCGGGTGCCCCTGGTCGTCTCCTGCCCTGCGCGGTTCCAGCCGGGCCGGGTAGCCGCCCCGGTCACCACGATGGACCTGCTGCCGACCCTGGTCGCACTCGCGCAGGACGGCGACCTGTCCGGTGTCATCGGGCCGCTCGACGGGGAGAACCTGGTGCCGCTGCTGGACGCCCAGCCGCCCACCCGTGACACGGTCACCGCCGAGTACCTCGCGGAGGGCGCGGTCGCGCCGATCGTGATGATCCGCCGCGGCGAGCACAAGTTCATCCACTCCCCGGCAGACCCCGACCAGCTGTTCGACCTCTCGGTCGACCCGCTGGAGCGCAACAACCTGGCCCAGGACCCAGCCTCGGCAGAGCTGCTCGAGGACTTCCGACGCGAGGTGGCCCTCAGGTGGGACCTGCAGAAGCTCGACCAGGAGGTGCACGAGAGCCAGAAGCGTCGTACGGCGGTGATGGCGGCACTCGGCACGGGCGCCCAGGCGCCCTGGGACTACGTTCCGGCCTACGAGGCCTCGCGGCGCTACATCCGCAACCACATGGATCTGGGCAAGCTGGAGACGATGGCACGCTACCCCCGGGTGGAGCGGCCCGCGCACACCTGAGAGCCGCGCTAGCCTCGGATCCATGCAACGTTTCTCCAGCATCGTCCTGGTCGACGGTGACGGCCGGCTGCTGCTGCAGGAGCGTGACGAGCACCCGGTCATCGACCCCGAGAAGTGGGGGTTCGTCGGCGGGGGAGTCGAGCAGGGCGAGGACTACGAGAAGGCGGCCTACCGCGAGCTCGCCGAGGAGACCGGCGTCGTGCTGACCGAGGGACTCCAGCTCTTCGACACGTTCGGGGTCTTCCACGCGCACAGCCGCAGCAACGACGAGTTCGCGCTCTGGTTGATGCGGACCGACCTCACCGATGCGGACGTCGTGGTCGGGGAGGGCCGCCGGATCGTGTTCGTCGACCCCGCCGAGGCGCGCACCCTCGACCTGACCGCCGCCGCGAAGATCGCGTTGCCGGCACTTCTGGACTCCGACCGTTACCGGGAGCTGATCGCCTGATGATGCCCGTCACCGTCGTACCCGTGCCCGCCGGCGGCGCCGAGGACGTCGTGCTCACCGACACCGGTCTCGTCTACACCGGCACCGAGGACGGGAGTGTCTTCCGGGTCCGCCCCGACGGCAGCCGGATCGACCGGGTGGGACACACCGGTGGCCGGCCGCTCGGCCTCGAGCTGCTTCCCGACGGCCGGCTGCTGGTAGCCGATGCCCGTCGGGGACTGCTTGCGCTCGACCCGGAGAACGGGTCGGTCGAGGACCTGGTCACCCTGGTCAACGGCCAGCGGATGCAGTTCTGCAACAACGCGGCGGTCGCCGACAACGGGGACATCTGGTTCTCCGACAGCAGCCTGCTCTACGGCATCGAGCACTGGAAGAAGGACTTCGTCGAGGACACCCGCACGGGGCGGCTGCTGGTCAGGCGTGCCGACGGCAGGGTCGAGGTCGTGCTGGAGGGACTGGCCTTCGCCAACGGGGTCGCCCTCGCTGCGGACGGCTCCTATGTCGCGGTCGCCGAGACCGGGGGTCGTGACGTCGTACGACACTGGCTCAGCGGCGAGCGTGCCGGTCAGCGCGACCTGCTGGTCGACGACCTGCCCGGCTACCCCGACAACATCGCACGCGGTTCCGACGGGCTGATCTGGGTCACCATCGCGTCACCGGTCGACCCGGTGGTCGAGCTGCTGCGCAAGGCACCGGTCGCGATACGGAGGCAGGTGACGCGGATCCCCGAGCGGCTGCAGCCCAAGCCCAAACGCACGGTCCGGGTGATGGCCTTCGACGACGCAGGTCGCACCGTGCACGACATCGAGGGCGACGCCACGTCGTACCACATGGCCACCGGCGTCCGCGAGTACGGCGGGAAGGTGTGGCTCGGCAGCCTCAACGAACCCGCCGTCGCGGTGATCGACGTGAGCGGCGACTAAACTCGGCTCGTTGCACCTGGCAACGCTCATCCCGAGCCAAGACGAGACAGACGAGAGGCGCAGCATTGGGACACCTGGACCGGCTGACGGGTCCCGAGTACCTGCGTGGCCTCAGCGACCGGCAGCTCGACGAGCTCGCCACGGAGATCCGTGACTTCCTGGTCGCGAAGGTCTCGCGCACCGGTGGCCACCTCGGACCCAACCTGGGTGTCGTCGAGCTCACCCTCGCCCTGCACCGGGTGTTCGACTCGCCCC
Source organism: Propionibacteriales bacterium (assembly GCA_038233595.1). GTDB lineage: Bacteria > Actinomycetota > Actinomycetes > Propionibacteriales > Nocardioidaceae > Marmoricola. Next base: position 4,299 of record JBBSVL010000010.1, read on the forward strand.
GCGACCGCATCGTCTTCGACACCGGGCACCAGGCCTACGTGCACAAGCTCCTGACCGGGCGCGTCGACGGGTTCGACAGGCTCCGCCAGGAGGGCGGTGTCTCGGGCTACCCGAGCCGGGCCGAGTCCGAGCACGACATCGTGGAGAACTCCCACGCCTCCACGTCGCTCTCCTACGCCGACGGGCTGGCCAAGGCCTACGCCATCCGCGGCGAGGACCGGCACGTTGTCGGCGTCATCGGTGACGGCGCGCTCACCGGCGGCATGGCCTGGGAGGCGCTGAACAACATCGCCGACGTCCGGCAAGGTGGCGCCGAGCGCAAGCTGGTGATGGTGGTCAACGACAACGGGCGCTCCTACACGCCCACGGTGGGCGGCCTGGCCACCGCCCTCACCTCGTTGCGCACCAACCCGCGCTACGAGCCGCTGCTCGACATCGTCAAGCGGCGGCTCAACGGAGTGCCCGGTGTCGGACCCGCCGTGTACGACGCGTTGCACGCGATGAAGAAGGGCATGAAGGACGCGCTCGCACCCCAGGGCCTCTTCGAGGACCTCGGCCTGAAGTACGTCGGGCCGGTCGACGGGCACGACCGGGTCGCTCTCGAGCAGGCGCTGACCCGGGCCAAGCGTTTCGGCGGCCCGGTGATCGTGCACGTGATCACCCGCAAGGGTTTCGGCTACGACCCGGCCGAGCAGCACGTCGCCGACCAGTTCCATGGCCCCGGGCCGTTCGACGCGCTGACCGGTGTCGAGGCGCCCAAGGGCCGGATCTGGACCGACATCTTCGCCGAGGAGATGCTGGCCCTGGGCGCGGAGCGCAAGGACCTGGTGGCGATCACTGCGGCGATGATGCACCCGGTAGGCCTGGACAAGTTCGCCCTGCGCTACCCCGAGCGCACCTTCGACGTCGGCATCGCCGAGCAGCACGCAGCGACGAGTGCAGCCGGCCTCGCCATGGGAGGGCTGCACCCGGTGGTCGCGCTCTACGCGACGTTCCTGAACCGTGCCTTCGACCAGGTCCTGATGGACGTCGCCCTGCACAAGTGCGGCGTGACCTTCGTGCTGGACCGCTCCGGGGTCACCGGCGACGACGGTGCCAGCCACAACGGTATGTGGGACATGTCGATCCTGCAGGTGGTCCCGGGGCTCCGGCTCGCCGCACCGCGGGACGCGACGCGGCTGCGTGAGCTGCTCCGTGAGGCAGTCGGCGTGTCCGACGCGCCCACCGTCGTACGGTTCCCGAAGGGGCCGCCCAACGACGACATCGCGACCGTCGACCGCGCCGGCGGCATGGACGTGCTGGTGCGCCGGGGCGCCAGGGACGTACTGCTGGTCGGGGTCGGCTCGATGGCCGGCACCGCGGTCGAGGTCGGCCGTCGGCTGGTGGACCAGGGCATCGGCGCCACGGTGGTCGACCCGCGCTGGGTCAAGCCGTACGACGAGGCAATCGTCGGCCTGGCCGCTGACCACCGGCTGGTGGTCACCATCGAGGACAACGGCGTCGCCGGAGGCTGCGGGGCGAGCCTGTTGCAGCTGCTCAACGAACGACGGGTGAGCACCCCGGTCCGGTTGCACGGTATTCCGCAGCAGTTCCTCGCCCACGCCAAGCGGGCCCGCATCCTGGAGCAGGTCGGGCTCACCCCGCAGGCCATCGCGTTGCAGGTGGTGCAGGAGATCATTGCGATGACCGCCGGCGACTCCTCAGACTCCTCAGAGCCCGTGATCGCGGACCAGATCGACGTCGACTGAGCTGATGGGGGCTCGGCGCGCGACCTCGGTGGTCGCCGTCGGCAGCGCGGTCTCTCTGGCGCTCGTCTGTCTCGTCGGCTGTGGCGCCACGAGTGGCGGCGGCGGGAACCCGAGCCTGCTGGGCTCACCCAGCGCGAGTCCCTCCTCGGCAAGCCGCCAGCAGAAGCACGCCGCCCCCCGGGCCTCGCTGCAGGGGCTGCTCGACAAGAGGGCGGCAGCTGTCCGCAACGACGACGAGCACCGCTTCCTGGCCGCGGTGGCGCCCGGGGTGCCGGCGTTCCTGGCCCAGCAGCGCCAGCTGTTCGCCAACCTTCAGACGCTGCCGGTCGCGGACCTGTCCTTCCACACCGACGGGTCCCGCATCCTGCGCAGCCTCACCCTCGACGGCTTCGACACCCAGCCCGAGGTCGGACCGGCCGGCTTCGGGGTCGAGCGGCGCGACGGCCGACTCCTGGTGGTGCCGCCGACGCCGGCCGAGCGCGGCACCGACCCTTGGGACCTGGCCGCGGTCGGGGTGCGGCGCGGTGCGAACGTGCTGGCGGTCTTCGACCGAGCATCGTCGGCTCGGGTCGACGATGTGATCTCCGTGGTCTCCCGCGGGATCAGCGACGTCTCGCGGGTCGTGCCGGGCGGCTGGGGGGGCACGGCGGTGGTCTACGTCTTCGAGGACCCGACCGTGCTCGCGGCGTACGCGAGGGTGCCGGGGGGCAACCTTGGGCACCTTGGCGGGATCAGCTTCCCGGTGCGTGGGGGAGCACACGGCAGCCTTGTGGTCGGCAGCCGGCTGGCGCTGCTCCCCGGGGCGCTGCACGCCGGCAGCGCCGAGCTCGCCCGCATCGTCCGGCACGAGCTGACCCACGTGGCGCTGGGCACCCGCGCGGACGGCGTACCGCCGTGGCTCTCGGAAGGCATCGCCGAGTACGTCGCCGCGCTCCCGGTGCCACCGGCGAAACGGAGGATCGCCACCGTCGCCCTCCGGGCTGCCGAGGCCGGGACGGTCGAGCTGCCGGCCGCCGCGTCGTTCAACGACGCCGCCCAGGCCCTGCACTACTCCGTGGCCTGGATGGCGTGCGACTACCTGGCACACAGGCACGGCGGGTCCGTGCTGTGGAGGCTGCTCGACGCGATGCGCAGCGCTCACGTCGGGCGGGCCGGCGTGGGGCAGGACGCCGTCCTGCGCGCCGTGGTCGGCCTCGACTCGACCCAGCTCGCGGACAAGGCGTCGGCCCGGATCCGCACGCAGTTCGGCAGCCGAGGTCCCTAGAGTGACCCGTGTGCCCAGCTCGCCGGACGTGACGGACCTGGGAGAGCGCGTGCATGCTTCCCTGCGTGAGCTGTCCCCGGGGTACTTCGCCGCGGTCATGGCCACCGGCATCGTCTCCATCGGCCTGCAGGACGACGGTTTCACGCTCCTGTCCAGGGTGCTGCTCGCCGTGACGGTGGTGGTCTTCGTGGGGCTCGTGCTCCTGACGGTGTGGCGCTTCGTCGCCTACCGCAGCGAGCTGGTGCAGGACTTCACCCATCCGCTGCGTGGCTTCGGCTTCTACTCCTTCGTCGCGGCAGCGGACGTGCTCGCCGTCCGGGTGGCCCACGACCAACCGAGGACTGCGATCGTCCTGGTCGTGGTGGCGTCGGTGACCTGGCTGGTTCGCGGGTACGCCGTGCCGTGGACCACCCACCTCGACCGTGGCGAACGCCCGATCGTGGCCGCTGCGAACGGCACCTGGTTCATGTGGGCCGTCGGTGGCCAGTCCGTCGCAGTCGCGGCCGCCGTGATCGCGCAGCTCCGACCGGGAGACTTCTGGCCGATGGTGGCCGTCCTCGCCTGGGCTCTCGGGCTCTTCGTGTATCTGGTGGACGGGGTCTTCGTGGTGATGCGGCTGCTGACGTTCGACTTCTCCGCCGCCGACCTGACCCCGCCGTACTGGGTGGCGATGGGCGCGGCAGCGATCTCCGTGCTCGCGGGTGCGCAGATCGTGGCGCTGCCCGCCGAGGTGTTCGTCGACCCGGCCCGCGAGCTCATTCGCGGGAGCGGGCTGCTGCTGTGGGCGGTGGCGACGTGGTTGCTGCCGGGGCTCTTCGCGATGGGCTGGTGGCGGCACGTGACCCACCGGGTCCCGCTGACCTACGAGGCCAACCTGTGGAGCATCGTGTTCCCACTCGGGATGTACGCCGTGGCGAGCAGCACCCTGGCCCGGGTCGAGGGGCTGCCCTGGCTCGGCACGATCGGCTCGGTCTGGATCTGGGTCGCCTTCGCCGCCTGGGCCCTCGTGGCGCTCGGGATGGCGCGGCACGTGGTTCGCGACGTCCTGCTCCCGCCCCCACACTAGGCTGGAGAGCGCCGATCAGGCCGCCAGGCGGCCGCGGCCGACAAGGAGTGTGGATGACACAGGCACGGTTCGTGCACATCGTGGACGACGTCCCCGAGCTCGAGGGCCGCGACGAGGGCCCGGTGCTCGTCGTCGTGCTCGAGGGGTTCCTCGACGCCGGCAACGCCGCAGCACTGGCCGTCGAGCACCTCAACCAGGACGGCGGAGGGCGGGTGGTGGCCAGCTTCGAGGTCGACGAGTTCTACGACTACCGCGCCCGGAGGCCGCCGATGACCTTCTTGGAGAACCGCTATGCCGACTACGAGGCGCCCCGGCTGGTGGTCCGGGTGATGACCGACGCCGAGGACACGCCGTACCTGCTGATGACCGGCCCCGAGCCGGACATCCGCTGGGAGGCCTTCTCGCTCGCGGTGCGGCGCGTGGTGGAGCATTTCGACGTGCGGCTGGTCGGCTCGCTCGGCTCGGTGCCGATGGCCGTGCCGCACACGCGTCCGGTGCAGCTGACAAACCATGGCACCAACGAGTCCCTGTTGGTCCAGGGGAACCTCTGGCGTGGTGAGATCCGGGTCCCGGCGAGTGCTCAGGCGCTGCTCGAGCTTCGGCTGGGGGAGTGGGGTCACGACGCTGTCGGCTTCGTGGCTCACATCCCGCACTACGTCGCCCAGCTCGGTTATCCGCTTGCGTCGGTCACGCTGCTGGAGTCGCTGGGCACGTCCACGGGGCTGTCCTGGGATCTCGCTGCGTTGCGGGAGGCGGGTGCCCGCCAGGCCGGGGAGATCGAGAGCCAGATCTCGGAGTCGCAGGAGGTGCGCGACGTCGTACACGGGCTGGAGCAGCAGTACGACGCGTTCCACCGCGCCGCGGAGCAGGACAACAACCTGCTGGCCGAGGGTGAGGAGATGCCCTCCGGGGACGAGATCGGTGCCCAGTTCGAGCAGTTCCTCGCAGGGCTGGACAAGCCGGGCGACCAGCCCGGTCATCAGCCTGGGGACCAGTGAGGTGCCCCGCTCCGTGACCGAGCTCGTCGAGCTCCTCGACCTCGAGACCCTCGACGACAACCTGTTCCGCGGCACCCAGCCCGACACCCTGCTCCAGCGGGTCTTCGGCGGTCAGGTCGCCGCCCACGCCCTGGTTGCCGCCGACCACACGGTCGACGGCGAGTACGTCGTGCACTCGCTGCACTCCTACTTCCTGCGCCCTGGCGACACCAAGGTGCCGATCATCTACGACGTCGACCCGCTGCGCGACGGGCGCTCCTTCGCGACCCGGCGGGTGGTCGCCCGTCAGCACGGCCGCCCGATCTACTTCCTGACCGCCAACTTCCAGAAGCCGGAGGAGGGCCGCGAGCACCAGGACACGATGCCCGTGGTTCGTCCGGCCGAGGAGTGCCCCAGCCTGGGGGAGGTGTTCAGCGCACGCTCCCCTCGACACTCCGAGGAGTGGGAGCGGGAGTGGGCGGCACTCGAGGTGCGCTGGGCAGGCGACTCCAGGCCGGGCGGGGAGCTGGACCCGGGTGTCCACCCGGCCCAGGCGCGGCTGTGGATCCGGGTCAACGGCGAGCTGCCCGACGACCCGCTGCTGCACCGCGCCGCGTTCACCTACGCCAGTGACATGACGTTGCTGGGTGCGACGCTCGTTCCCCACGGCGTACACATCTCCTCGCCGTCGGTGCAGGCCGCCTCGCTGGACCACACGATCTGGTTCCACCGGCCGTTCCGAGCCGACCGCTGGTGGCTCTACGACCAGGTGTCGCCCTCTGCCTCGGGTGGCCGGGGGCTCGCGTTCGGTCGGGTGTTCACCACCGACGGCACTCTGGTCGCCACGGTGGCGCAGGAGGGCCTGATCCGGCGCCACGACTGACCGCCGAAACGGCGCCTGTTTGCAACGCCTCGGCGGTCAGGCGGGGGTGGCCCGACCGACCAGGTGCGGGGCGCCGTCCTTGGGCCGGGTGAGCGAGAACCCGACCACGTCGGGGGTGATCCGGGAACCGAACGCCACCGAGCCGGGCAGGAACACCGGCTTCTTGAACTCCACGAGCACGGTCACCGCGTCGGGCAGCCGGTTGTCCAGGGCGGCGACACAGCGGGCCATGGTCCACATCCCGTGCGCGATCTGGCGCGGGAACCCGAACGCCTTCGCGGTCAGCGGGTAGAGGTGGATCGGATTGTGGTCGCCCGACACTGCGGCGTACCGGCGACCGAGGTCACCCGGCAACCGCCACGTCGTCGGCCCGGCGGGTACGACGTCGAGCGAGGCTCGGTCGGCCGTACGGCGGCGTGGAGACTCGTCTCCCTTTCCGATGCGCAGGTACTCGGAGGTGGACTCCCACACCGTCTCTTCGTCAGAGGTGACCGTCGTGACCAGGTCGAAGACCCGTCCCTTGGGATGCGGACGCAGGTGCAAGGCGGTGGCGCTCACGGACAGCCGCTCGGCGAACCCGATCGTGCGGTGCTGGGTGATCGAGTTGGCCACGTGCACGGTGCCGACCGCGGGGAAGGGAAAAGAGCCGTCGGTCATGATCCCCATGTGCAACGGAAACGCCAGAATGTGCGGGTAGGTCAGCGGCAGGTGCTGCCGGGACGGGAAGCCGCACACCTCGGCGTACGCCGCGACGTGGTCGGCGTCGATCGCCTGGTCCTTCCGGGTCAGGGTCAGGTCGGGCAGCGACCCGCCGGTCTTGGCCACACCCGGGACCAGGTTCACCCCGGGCAGCACCGGCAGCGCGGCCTTGACCATGGTCGAGAGCCCGGAGGGGCTGCCGTGGACCTCGCGGGTGGTCATGCGCCGAGCATCATCTGGCCGCAGACCCGGACCACGTTGCCGTTGACGGCGGTTGAGCCTGGGCCGGCGTACCAGGCGATGGTCTCGGCCACGTCGACCGGCAGGCCGCCCTGGCTCATCGCGTTGAGCCGGCGGCCGACCTCACGGGTGGCGAAGGGCACGGCGGCCGTCATCTTGGTCTCGATGAAGCCGGGAGCCACGGCGTTGATGGTGATCCCCTTCTTCAGCTCGCCGGCCAGACTGTTGACCAGACCGATGACACCGGCCTTGGAGGTGGCGTAGTTGGTCTGACCCAGGTTGCCCGCGATGCCGGCGATCGAGGAGACGCCGATGATCCGGCCGTTGTCGTTGACCAGACCCTGCTCGAGCAGCTCACGCGTGATCTGCTCCGGTGCCGTCAGGTTGACCGCGATCACCGAGGACCAACGGTCCTCCTTCATGTTGGCCAGCTTCTTGTCGCGGGTGATGCCGGCGTTGTGCACCACGATGTCTACGCCGCCGAACTTCTCCTTGACATACTGCGCGATGCGTTGCGGGGCGTCCTTGCCGGTGATGTCGAGGGTGAGGTTTTCGCCGTCGAGCTCTCGGGTGACCTGGAGCAGCTCGCTGGCCGCCTGGGGTACGTCGATGCCGAGGATCGTGGCACCGTCACGATGCAGCACCCGGGCGATCTGCTCGCCGATGCCGCGCGAGGCGCCGGTGACGATCGCGACCTTGCCGGTCAGTGGTGCCTCGATCGAGGGCACGCGCTTGGCCTTCGTCGTACCGGTGGCGCCGACCCGGACGACCTGACCGGACACGTAGGCGGACTTGGGGGAGAGGAAGAACGCCAGGGTGGAGTCGATCGCGGCCTCGGCGCCCTCGGCGACGTACACCAGCTGGACCGTCGACCCACGGCCGATCTCCTTGCCCAGTGAGCGGGTGAAACCCTCCAGTGCGCGCTGGGCGATGCGCTCCTCACCGGTGAGCTGCTCCGGGATTCCGCCGAGCACCAGCACCCGGGAGCACGGCACCAGGCTGCGCATCTTGGGGCCGAAGAACTCCTGGAGCGCGACCAGGTCGGCAGTGGTGCGGATGCCCGTCGCGTCGAAGACCAGGCCCTTGTACGACTCACCGTCAGTGGCGGCCGGAGTGTTCGCGATGCCCAGCGAGTCGAGGGACGTCAGGACCGGGTCGACCAGCCGGCCAGCGCCTCCGACGACCACCGTGCCGTCGACCAGCGGCGCACCCTCGCTCCAGCGGTCCAGGACCACCGGGTCAGGGAGTCCGAGGTTCTTGACCAGCAGCCTGCCCAGCGGGCTGGCGGTGAAGGACTGGTAGCGGTCGTTCATTCGTGACTCCTCAAGCTGGGGTACGACGGGTGCGAGCATGGCCGCAGGGCGAGCTCACGGCGCCTGACCCGACGAACGTAACGAGTGGTGTAACTCGGTGTCCACAAAAGTCGGCGTCGCCGAGCGTGACGTGGCACTCACAGCGTTTCTTTTCGACTCCGTCCGAGACAGGATGAACACCAACCTACCCGTGGGTAGTCACAGCCCGTCCCACGCCCCGACAGCAGACCAGGAGCTGACATGCAGTCCTCGACCCGTCGCGTCGCCGTTCTCGGCGGCAACCGGATTCCCTTCGCGAGGTCCAACACCGTCTACGCCACGGCCAGCAACCAGGACATGCTCACCGCGACCATCGACGGCCTGGCCGTTCGGTTCGGTCTGGAAGGTGAGCGCCTCGGTGAGGTGGTCGCGGGCGCGGTGCTCAAGCACAGCCGCGACTTCAACCTGACCCGGGAGTCGGTGCTCGGCTCCAAGCTGGCGCCGGAGACCCCGGCCACCGACCTCCAGCAGGCCTGCGGCACCGGCCTGCAGGCCACCATCTACATCGCGAACAAGATCGCGCTGGGCCAGATCGACGTCGGCGTCGCCGGTGGCTCCGACACCACCTCCGACGCCCCGATAGCGGTGGGCGAGAAGCTCCGCAAGATCCTGCTCGAGGCCAACCGGGCCAAGACGCTGCAGGGTCGGCTGGCGGCGCTGGCGAAGGTGCGCCCGGCATACCTGGTGCCCTCGATCCCGCAGAACGGCGAGCCGCGCACCGGTCTCTCGATGGGCGAGCACGCCGCGCTGACCGCACTGGAGTGGCAGATCACCCGCGAGGCGCAGGACGAGCTCGCGGTCACCTCGCACCACAACCTGGCCGCGTCGTACGACCGGGGCTTCCAGGACGACCTGGTCACCCCGTTCAACGGCCTCGAGCGCGACCAGAACCTCCGGGCCGACTCCTCGGTCGAGAAGCTGGCCACGCTGAAGCCGGCCTTCGGCAAGGGCGAGGCAGCCACGATGACCGCCGCCAACTCGACCCCCCTGAGCGACGGCGCCTCCGCGGTGCTGCTGTCCTCCGAGGAGTGGGCCGAGGCGCACGGGCACCCGGTGCTGGCCTACTTCGCCGAGTGCGAGACGGCCGCGGTCGACTACGTCCACGGTGGCGAGGGTCTGCTGATGGCTCCGGCGTACGCCGTGCCACGGATGCTGCAGCGCGCCGGGCTCACCCTGCAGGACTTCGACTACTACGAGATCCACGAGGCCTTCGCCTCGCAGGTGCTCTCGACGCTCAAGGCGTGGGAGGACCCGGTGTTCTGCAAGGAGCGCGTGGGTCTCGACGCGCCGCTCGGGTCCCTCGACCGCACCCGGCTCAATGTCAACGGGTCCTCGCTGGCTGCGGGTCACCCGTTCGCCGCGACCGGTGGTCGGATCGTCGCCAACCTCGCCAAGCTGCTCGCCGAGAAGGCCGGGAAGAAGCGCAGCAGCGGACCGGTCCGCGGTCTCATCTCGATCTGCGCTGCCGGCGGCCAGGGCGTCACCGCCATCCTGGAGCGCTGACCCAAAGCCCGCCGAGACGGCGCATCCTGACGATCTCACGTCGCCGAGACGGCGCATCTTCGCAGCCGTGCCCGAGGATGCGCCGTCTCAGTGCTCCTGCGGGGACATGATGCGCCGTCTCGACGTCAGGTGTTGGCAGCAAGCGCCAGGGCAGTGGCGACCACGTGGGCCTTGACCTGCTCGTGGGTGAGTGGGGAGACCATGGGCACTCCGGGGGCAGCCTCCTTGACCAGCATTCCCACCCGGGCGAGCTGGAGAGCGCCGAGGCCGGAGGCGTAGAGCGTGTTGGCGAGCAGGTGCACGTCGTCGATCCGGAAGTCGCCGGACTCCACCCCCGCGGTCAGCGCGTCGGTCAGTGCGCGCAGGCAGCCGGCGATGCCGCGGCCCAACCGGAAGAGCGCACTCTCCGAGATCTCTTCGAGAAGCTCTGGCCCGGGCCGGCGCATCAGCGTCTGAGCGCAGTCGACGAAGGCCGGGTAGGTCACGCCGAAGTCGACGAACGCCTTGGTCAGGTCCTCGACCCGGCGCCGTGGCGAGAGGGTGCTGCTGACCGCCTGCAGTCGGCCGTCGAGATCGTCGAGGTAGCTGACCAGGGTCAGCGCGAACAGCTCCTCCTTGCCGGAGAAGTGCCGGTAGATGATTGTCCGGTTGACGCCGACGGCCCTGGCTACGTCCTCGATCTGGGCATCGCGCACGCCGCGTTGGTCGAAGAGCGCCCGGGTGGCGGCGAGGATCTCGCGTTCCCGGGCACGGCGTCGGGCCAGCGCTGCGCTCCGACGCCGGTCGGTCGTCGGGGTCGTCGACATGCAGGCAGCGTAACGCGTGAGGTGACGCCCAGTTGCACACCTGTCCGGTGGAGCCAGGGGGAGGACGGAAGCTCACCTCCAGGGCCGGTGACCCATACTGGGGTCGCTCACAGGCCGGCGAGGCGTCGTACGGAGTCGATGGTGTCGGCCTCCTCCGGGCGCTTGTCCTCCCGGTAGCCGAGCACCCGGGCGAACCGGAGGGCCAGACCGCCCGGGTAGCGGGTGCTGCGCTGGAGGCCGTCGAAGGCGATCTCGACGACCTGCTCGGGCCGGAGATGTACGACGTGAGCCTCGCGACGTGTCTCCAGCCCGAGGAACCGCTCGGTCTGCCAGGCCAGCATCGCGTCGGTCATCCCCTTGAACGTCTTGCCGAGCATCACGAACCCGCCGTGCTCGGGGTCGCGCGCGCCGAGGTGGATGTTGGACAGCAGCCCACGGCGGCGACCGCTGCCCCACTCGACCGCGAGCACGACGAGGTCCAAGGTGTGACGCGGCTTGACCTTCAGCCACCCGGATCCGCGACGTCCGGCCTCCCAGGTCGAGTCCAACGACTTGACCACGACTCCTTCGTGACCGTCGGCCAGTACGTGCGCCTGGAACGACGCCGCCTGCTCCGCGGTCTCGGCCAGCAGCCGCGGGACGGTGTGCACCTCGGGCACCAGGGCAAGCAGCGCCGCGCTGCGCTCGGTGGCCGGTGCGTCGAGCAGGTCGCCCCCGTCGAGGTGCAGCACGTCGAAGAAGTACGGCGTCATCACGAGTGGCGACTCGGTGCGGGTCATCGAGCGCGAGGCGGTCTCCTGGAAGGACCGTGGCCGCCCGTCGTCGCCGACCAGAAGCGCTTCGCCGTCCAGGACGAACGACTGGGCCGGCAAGGCCCGCACCAGCTCGACCAGCTCGGGGAACCGGCCGGTCAGGTCGTCCAGGCTCCGCGACCACACCGAGACCTCGTCGCCGCTTCGGTGCACCTGGATCCGGATCCCGTCGAGCTTGCCGTCGACCAGGCACGGCAGCCCGGTGGTCTCCAGCGCGGCCGCGAGGTCGGGGGCGCTGCTGGCGAGCATCGGCTGCACGGGTCGGCCCACCTCCAGGTGGATCGCAGCGAGCCCCAGCGCCCCTTCGGCGGCGGCCACCCCGGCGGCGAACGGTGCCGAGCCGGCCAGCATCACCGCACGTCGTACGACGGGGGCCGGGATCTCGAACGCCGCCGCGATGCCCGCCACCAGCACCCCCTCCAGCGCCCCGGAGCGGACCTCGCCGGTGACCAGCCCACGGAGCAGCTGCTGCTCCTCGGTGGTGGCCGACCCGAACAGGGCGTCGAGCCGGCGGCGCCGCTCGGCCTGCGACCCTGCGCCGGCCACCTTCGCAACCTCATCGAACGCGCGGTCGACCTCGAGCACGGTCAGCACCGGCGACCCGGCCGGTTCGGGCAGGTCGGTCAGTGACCGCCAGCCGACACCGGTGCGGCGCTGGGTGAGCGAGCCGGCGAGGTAGGCGGCGACCACCGGCACCTCGTCGGGGGCCGCGGCGCGCAGGGACTCGGCCACGGCGGTCACCTTGGCCGTGCGGGAGCGCGTTGCCCGCACTGCGTCGAACGTGTGGACGAGGTCGATCAGCTGCACCCGGTCATTGAACCGCGAAGGGCCGACAGTCAGCGCAGGAACCTAGACTCGTCTCGATGAGTGCAGCGAGCGTGCGGGTCTGGCGACCCGACTGGCCGTGTCCGGTGGGCCAGGTGCTGAGCATCCTGCGCAAGGGCCCCGCGGACCCGACGTACCGGATCGGCGCGGACGGCTCGCACTGGCGCGGCGTCCGCACCCCCGAAGGCACCGCGACCCTGCGCATCCTGGCCCGGCCGGCGACCGGGGAGGTGCTGGGTGAGGCCTGGGGGAGCGGCGCCGACTGGGCACTGCACCAGCTGCCGGCGCTGCTCGGGGCCGAGGACGACCCCAGTGGCTTCCACCCGAACCATCCGGTGCTCGACTCCGCCTGGCGACGACACCAGCACTGGCGGCTCGCCCGCACCGGGCTGGTGATGGAGGCGCTGACCCCGGCGGTCATCGAGCAGAAGGTGACCGGCCAGGAGGCGTACCGCGGTTTCCGTGGGCTGGTCCGCCGTCACGGCGAGCGCGCTCCCGGGCCGGCTGCGGAGCTGGACCTGTGGGTCCAGCCCGGCGCGGCCACGATCCGGAGCGTGCCGTCGTGGGAGTGGCTGCACCTGCACATCGACCCGGCACGCTCGCGGGCGCTGGTGGGCGCTGCGTCCTACGCAGCCAACCTGGAGCGTACCGTCGAGCTCGGCGTGACCGAGGCCGACCGACGGTTGCGTGCGCTGCCTGGGATCGGAGTCTGGACCTCGGCGGAGGTGCGCTTCCGGGCGCACGGCGACGCCGACGCGGTCAGCTTCGGCGACTACCACGTGGCCAAGAACATCGGCTTCGCACTGACCGGCGAACCGGTCGACGACGACCAGCTCGCGGACCTGCTGGAGCCTTGGCGCCCGCACCGCTACCGGGTGCAGCGGCTGGTCGAGCTGGCCGGTCTGCACCGGCCCCGGCGGGGGCCACGGATGGCGCCGCGCACGCACCTGCCGTCGCGCTGACTACAGGGTGCCGACGAGCTCCTCGAGCATCCGGTCTACGGCGCCGACGCTGATCGAGAGGTGGCCCTCGCCGGGCTGCAGGTGGGCCGTGACGCCCGGGATCCTGGTCCCGAGCCACTCCCCGTGGGCGAAGGGGACCATCAGGTCCTCGTCGCCTTGCCACAGGAAGACCGGGACGGTCAGGGAGTCCAGTCCGAAACCCCAGTGCCGGATGAACGCCAGGTCGTCGTCCAGCCAGCCGTCGACCCCGTTGCGCACCGCTTCGTCGAACGACGCAGCGAGGTCCTCGGCCATCTCGGTGCCGGGTTCGCCCAGCAGGATCGCCTTGTCGACCTCGGGCAGCAGCGTGGCCATCTCACGGACGATGTCGGCCGGATCGGCGTGGGCCAGGGCGGGGGCTGCCGCGTCGAGGAACGACCTGAGCCGATCCTCGCCGGCGAGCGCGGCGCCGAACTCCTCGAGGTTGTCTGCGCCCATGCCCGCCAGGAAGTCCAGCCCCTCGGCGTCGTACGGCGCGACCGAGGCGATGGACAGCACCCCGGCAACCCGGTCGGGCAGCAGGGCTCCGGTCGCCAGCGCATGGGGGCCGCCGCCGGACCAACCGGCGGTGACGCAGCGGTCCGCGGCGAGGTGGTCCAGGATCGCGGTCACGTCCGGCACCACGTCGGCAACGGTTCGGCCGGGCATCCGGTCGGAGCCGCCGTACCCCGGCCGGGACCAGGTCACCAGCCGTAGACCGAGTCGCTCCGCGGTGCGTGCGACGAACCGGTTCGGCGTCACCGCGCCCGGGGTGCCGTGGTGCCAGAGCAGCGGAGCTCCGGTGGCGGGGCCGGAGATCTCGATGTCGAGGGTGCGCCCGTCGGGCAGGGCGAGAGCGGTCATTGGGCGATGGTTGTGCCCACGGGCGCGCGAGTCAAGCGTGCCCGTGCGCCGGGGTGCATCTAGTGTCGACGGCACCACTCGTCACTCGTAGAGAAGCCGGAAGGACTCCGATGGCCGCTCTGACCGATCGGCTCAGGGGGCTCCCACCGGCCGAGCTCCGGGAGTTCTTCGCGGACAACGACGCGGTCGAGATCACCGCGCTGATCCGTGCCGCCTCGGATCCCGAGCTCCGCGCTCTGCTCCTCGACCAGGACGTCCGGGTCGAGGCAGTGCGCTCGATCCTGACCCGTTTCCCGGAGTTCGCCGAGACAGCACGGCTCGCCGAGATCGGCGGTGTCGTCTGCTTCGACCTGGTCCGCGAGGGCGGTCCGAACGAGTGTCACACCGTGCGCTTCGACCACGGCCGGGTCGAGCGGCTGACGAAGCCGATCGCCCCGGATGTCACCCTCGGTGCCGACATCCTCGACTTCGTCCGGCTGGTCACCGGCCAGCGCAACCCGGCGCTTCTCTACCTGTCGGACGACCTGCAGATCGACGGCGACGAGGTGCTGGCGCTCGCGGTCGGGACCGTGTTCCGGATCCCGGGAACCGATGCAGCCGCGCTCGACCCCTCGGCCCTCGACCCGGTCGACGTGGCGACCGCAGTGGCGCAGACCTCGCAGCGACACATGCGGGAGGTGATGGGCGGTGCCATCCGCGACATCGTGCTGGGGGAGGTGTTCCGCCGGTTCCCCGAGTTCCTGGACGCGGAGCGGGCGAGCAACGTCGACCTGGTCGTGGGCTTCCGGATCGGTGGGCGGGCGGACGGCGAGTCGGACCGGTACGTCGTACACGTCGACCACGGCGAGTGCCGGGTCGAGACCGGCGCCCCGAAGGGCTCCCGGCGCGACGCGACCATCAGCATCGGTGGTGTCGACTTCCTCAAGCTGATCACCGGCCAGCTGAACCCGGTGAAGGGCGTGCTCACCGGCGCCCTGAAGGTCAAGGGTGACCGCGCCAAGGCGCTTGCGCTCAACGCGGTGATGGACCCACCGCGGCCGAGAGCACGCGCCCGGGCCTGAACGGACAACCACTCACACAGGCAGAAGTCGCTGGCTGGTCCTGATTGCCCTTTCTGGGAAGAGCTCTGCCTGTGCGAGTGGCTGCTCAAACGTGGGCGCGCTCTGGACGCACTTGCATGGGGGCGCAAGGATCGGTGCACGACCCCTCAGGAGGACCTCGATGCGCAGCACCATGCAGGACGCCCAGCTCACCATCGGCTCGCTGATGAAGCACGGGACGCAGGTACACCCCGACTCCGAGGTGGTCACAGCCACCGCCGACGGCTCCCGCCGCTCGTCGTACGCCGACGTGGGCAGGCGGGCCGCGCAGCTGGC
>JBBSVL010000011.1:0-19179 GCA_038233595.1 Propionibacteriales bacterium
GCGGCGACCAGGTAGCGCGTGGGCTCGCCGTCGACGAGCAGGTGGTCGCCGCGGTCCTCGACAGACTCGACCGCCACGTGCTCGGTGGGCACCCCGGCGGCGGCAGCGGCGTGCAGCAGCGCCGCGTGCAACGTCGTACGACGAACGCCGCGGCCCGGCCCCTCCCGGAACCCGGCCGCGGCGACGTGCCTGCCGTCGAGGTAGCGGATGCCGAGGAACGGCTGGCCGTCGAGGTGCACGCCGAGGTCGGTCAGGTCCGCGACCGCGCCCGGCATCAGGCCCTCGCCACAGGCTTTGTCGATCGGACCGGTGCGTGGCTCGCGCACCACCACGTCGAGCCCGGCGCGGGCGGCGTAGAGCGCGGTGGCCAGGCCGACCGGGCCACCGCCGGCCACGACCAGGTCACGCACCGGACACCTGCCCGGCCTGCGGTAGCCCGGGCAAGGTCGACAGGGCAGCGTTCTCGACCCGGACCCGCACCGCGAGCAGCACCGCGTTCGCGAGCGTGAACACCAGCGCGGTCAGCCACGCCGCATGCACGAGCGGGAGTGCGAACCCCTCGACCACGACCGCGACGTAGTTGGGGTGGGAGAACAACCGGTAGGGCCCGTGCCGCACCGGGGCCAGGCCGGGCACCACGATCACCCGGGTGTTCCAGCGCCGGCCCAGGGTGCCGATGCACCACCAGCGCAGCGCCTGCGAGGCGAGCACCAGCACCAGCATCGCCCAGGCGAGCGGAGCAGGGACCGACGGACGGCGCACCCAGGCCTCGACGAGCGCACCCACCAGCAGCGCCGAGTGCAGCACCACCATCACCGGGTAGTGCCCCTGCCCGGTCTCCCGGCCACCGCGCTCGATGCTCCACGCCGCGTTGCGGGTGGAGACCACGAGCTCGGCCAGCCGCTCCAGACCGACCAGCGCGACCAGCGCGGTGAAGGCAGCCAGCGAGGTCACGACGCGGTACGCCGCTCTGGGTCGGTGGTCGCGCGCACCAGCACCAGCTCGGAGCAGAACCCGGGCCCCATCGCCAGCAGCAATCCGTAGGATCCCGGCCGCGGGGGGCGTTCGCGGAGGGTGTCCTCCAGGACGTGCAGCACCGAGGCGGACGACAGGTTGCCGATGCGGGCCAGCGACTCCCAGGTCAGCTCCACCGCGTGGCGGGAGATCTCCAGGGTGGACTGCAGCGACTCGATGACCTTCGGGCCGCCGGGATGGCAGACCCACCACTCGATGTCAGAGCGCCGCAGCTGCTGGTCTGCGAGAAACTCGTCGACGTCCCCGCGCAGGTAGCGCGCCACGATCGCCGGGACCTCGGCGTCCAGCACGATCCGCAGCCCTCCGGACGTGACGTCGAAGCCCATCGTGCGCTCGGAGTCCGGGTACAGCCGGCTGCGGGTCGCCACCACCTCCACCGCGCCAGGGGACCGGTTGCGCCCGGCCGCCACGACGGCCGAGGCACCGTCGCCGAAGAGCCCGCTGGCCACGAGGTTCGGCACCGAGACGTCGTCGCGCTGCACGGTGAGCGAGCACAGCTCGACCGCCACCAGCACGCCGACATCGTCGGGGTGGCCCAGCAGGTAGTCGTGCAGCCGCGCGATGCCGGCAGCCCCGGCCACACACCCGAGGCCGACCAGCGGCATCCGCTTCACGTCCTCGCGCATCCCGATGGAAGCGGCGATCCGGGCGTCCAGGGAAGGTACGGCGAGACCGGTGACGGTGGCCGAGACCACCAGGTCGACGTCGGTCGGAGTCAGCCCGGCTGCCTTGAGCGCGTCGACGACCGCGCGTGACCCGAGCTCGACGGCATGCTCGAGGTAGAGGTCGTTGGCGGTGCCGAAGTCGCCCAGCTCGCCGTACGCCTCCAGCGGCAGCACGAGGTGTCGCGCACGCACGCCGGCGTTGCCGTGGAACCGGCGCAGTAGCCGCTCGTCGAGCCCACCCCCACGGGCGATCACCCCGGCGAAGGCGTCGGTGATCTCCTGCTGCGGGTAGCGGTGCTCGGGGAGTGCTCCCCGGACCGAGAGGATGCTCATGTCCAACTCCTGGTTGATCGAGGCCTGGTTCATCGAGGGTCGCTCTCACGTGCGTCGGGACGAGTGGTGACGAGGGCGAGGGCCAGGCCGCCGGCCAGCCGCGGGGTGATCAACCCGTCGCCGAGCCCGATCTCCACGAGGTCGTCGAAGAGCCGGGCGTCGCGTCGGGCAGCACAGATGCTCGCGTCCACGAAGGTCGGCAGCCGGGACAGCCTGGAGGCGAACCAGGTGTGTCGCAGGTGCTGGGCCAGCTCCCGGCGGACCGCCCTGCGGTGCAGGCCACCGGCGCGGGCCGGGTCACCGCCGGCCAGTGCCCGGGCGGCGGCGCGGCCGGCGAGGATGCCGGTGGCGACGGCGTAGTAGATGCCTTCCCCGGTCATCGGGTTGACCAGGCCGGCGGCGTCGCCGGTGAGCAGGACAGGGCCGTCCGGCTGCCGCCAGCGCCAGCTCGAGAGTGGCAGGTGATGGCCGCGCCAGCGGGTGCCGCCGGTGGTCGCGCCGGGGAGCAGCCGTTCCAGCTGGTCGAGGAGCAGCGCCCGCGACGGACCGGCCCCGGACTGTGGGAGGAGCTCGCCGTAGCCGACGTTGGAGAGCCCGTCGCCGCGGTCGAAGGCCCAGGCGTACGACGGCTGGCGACGGTCGCCGTACCGGATCACCTGGGTGCCGCGTCGTGCGTCCGGTGTCGGTGCGTAGCCCCGGATCGCCAGCGCACGGCGGCCGGGACCCGCATCGGTCAGCCAGGAGCGGACCGCCGAGTGGGCGCCGTCGGCACCGACCACCACCCGGGCGGTGACCCGGTCGTCCAGCACCACCTCGTCTCCACGACGGACCAGACCGGAGACGCGGTGTCGCGCGAAGACGGCACCGGCCGACTCGGCGGCCTCCACCAGCCGCGCGTCGAAGACCTCACGTGGGATGACGTAGACGGGGCGCGCCATCGTCCGGGCGACCACGGACCGGTCCCGGGCCAGCTCGAGGCGGGTCAGCGGGGTCCATCCTGCGGCGGACCGATGCACGCCCACGCTCGCCAGCGCATCGAGGACGTGCGGCGCGATGCCGTCGCCGCAGCACTTGTCGCGGGGGAAGTCCGACCGGTCCAGAAGCAGCACGCGTAGCGACGGGTCGGCGTGCAGGGCTCCCAGCGCAGTGGCGGCGCCGGCCGGCCCGGCACCGACGACGACCAGGTCCCAGTGGCCGGTGATCGTGGGTTGTGTCATCGAGCGACCACCAGCAGAACCACGTCTACCAGCGCGATGCCGATCGCGGCCCCGAACGGCCGACGGCCACGCCCGGTTGTCGCGACCGTGGCCAGGACAGCGACCGGGAGCAGCGCGAGGACCGCCGTACGGACACCGGGACCGGCGCCGACCACGATCACCACGGAGGCGAGCACCAGGACTGCGGTGGCCAGCAGCCTGCTCGGTCCCGCACCCAGCCGGTGGGGCAGTCCCCGGACTCCGGTCGCAGCATCCTCGGCGAGGTCGGGCAGCACGTTGAGGACGTGCGCGCCGAGACCCAGCAGGGCAGCGGCCGCCGGCAGCCAGAGCGGCGGCAGCGCAGGCGCCCGCTGGGCCAGCGACACGAACACCGTGAGACCACCGAAGGCCAGCGCATAGGGCAGCCAGGACCAGACCGTCGCCTTCAGCCGGAGGTTGTAGGCCCACGCCGCCGCCACGCAGCCCAGATGCGTGAGGCCGGCCGCGACACCGCAGGCCAGGCTGAGCGGCACCGTGAGGACCACCGCCGACAGACAGGACAGACGTGCCACGGCCCGGGGCAGCTCGCCGGTCGCGAGCGGCTTGTCGTTGCGGCCGACCCGACGGTCCCGCCCGGCGTCGACCAGGTCGTTGCACCAGCCGATGGAGAGCTGACCGGTGAGCACCGCGGCCACGACCAGGACGCCGCGGGCCAGGGGCAGGTCGACCGCCGTGGCCAGCAGCCCGGACAGCACTGCTACCGCCAGGGCAGGCCCCGGATGGGCGGCCCCCACGAGCAGGACCGGGAGCCGGCTGCGAGACGGTTGCCGAGACGGTTGCCGAGACGGATGCATGGTTTCGGGCATGCTCACCTCCCGACCTCCCGCACCGGCCCCGCGGCGTACGACGGGACGGGGTTGTCGCCGGTCGACGAACAGGTCAGCCGGTGCGGCTCCGGGCTCAGCGAGAGACTGACGCTCACCTCGCGGATCGTCCCGCCGGGCGCCGCGAAGCGGACCGTCCAGTCGCTGCCGGTGCGCTCGGGCCGGACCGTCAGCCGGAGCGCATCGATGCCCCACTCGTCCAGCTCGCGTCGTACGGCGAGCTCGGCGACCTGCACCGGCATCGCGTAGCCGGCACGACCGCGCAGGTGCTCGGGCGCGATCCGGCCGGCGAGGTGGGCCGCAGCGATCTCGCTCACGGTCTCGGGCGTGGTCCGCCCGTAGCCGAGACCGTCGGGCAGCACCAGCAGGTTGCCCGCGTAGCGGTCGCCGCCGAGATGTGAGACCTCCCAGGTCTGCTCGGGGTAGGACGCGCTGAGCGCCTTGACCACGGGTCGGCCGAGCTCGGCGCAGCAGGCGTCGTGCCGGCCGTGCGTGCAGACGCAGAAGACCGGCTCGTGATGCGGAGCCAGCCCGAGGCTGCGCCCGGCGCCGAGGGACTCGAGGTCGAGGTCTAGCACGTCGTGATGGCTGTCCAGCCGCACCGTCTCCAGCCACGGCCGAACCGGATGCGCGGACGCGGCGAACACCCGGACTCCCTCCTGCCCGCGCTGGCGGTGCCGTCGGATCATCAGCACCCGGACTCCCGCCGAGACGCTGCGCCGCCGGAGCCCGGCGAGCAGGTTGCCGGGAAGCGCCGCGTCCCGCAGCGCCACCTGGCCCCACGGGCCCGGATGCTCGACCAGCAGGAAGGCGCGCACCGTGGAGGCGGTGCCGATCAGCTGGTCGTGGCGGGCCAGGCTGGCAGCGGCGCATCGGAAGTCCCTCAACCGACGACCTCGAGCAGGCCCTCACGGACCAGCCGTCGGCAAAGCACCACGCGGCTCTGCGGGTCGAGATGCTCGGCGAGGTCACCGGGACGGAGCTCGGCCAGCTCGGCCAGCTCGGCCAGCGCGTCGAGTGCCGGGCGCAGCCACCGAGGGACAGTGACAGTCCGGTCGCCGAGCAGCAGCTGCATCTGGTCCCCGTCGAGCCCGTCGATCCCGAGCCGCAGCACGTGGCCGCTGCGGCGCCGCAGCCTGGTCGCATCACCGATCTCGGCCAGCAGCAGCCGGTCCCGCAGGCCACCACGCAGCCGGGACTGCCGCCCGCCGAGGAAGTCCTGCACCTGCTGGTGAGCGGCAGCGCCGGCGTCCACAGAACGCAACGAGTCGGCGAGCCGGTCGAGGCGCTCGGCGAGCTGGGCGGCGAGGGCTGCGGTGTCGTCGAGGTAGCCCGCGGGGAGGTGCTCGTCGTACGCGTCGAGCTCACGTCGTACGACGCGGTCCAGCAGCTGCCCCCAGGTCACCTGGTTGATCCCGATGGTGACGTGCAACGACGCGCCGGCCTGGGCGCGGGCGGCGTGCGGGGTGCCGGTGGGCAGGTACATCGACAGGCCCGGCTCGAGGAGCACCTCGCGCTTCTCGCGGCCGTCGGGGCTCTCCTCGTGCACCTCCCAGAGCTTGGTGCCGTGGGTCTGGAACACGAACACGTCATGGGTGTCGCAGTGCACCGCGAAGCCCTGGGACCCGGGCGGCGTGAGGTAGGCGTTGGCCTGGCAGGGGTGCCCGAGCTCGTCCTCCAGCTCGGCGCAGAGGTCGGTGAGCGGTGCCCAGTAGCGGTGCAGCCCCTGGAGCACGACGGACGCGCCGTCCTCGAACAGATCGAGCAACTTGCGGGCATCGACCAGCCCGGTCAGCGGCTCGCCGGCCATCGTCGCGGACCTGGTGTAACGAGAGGCAGGCAGCACCGAGCCGTCCTGCGCGATCCGGACTGCCGGGGTGCGGATCGCGCTGCCGGTGAGCAGCCGGTCGACGTCGTCGAGACCGAGCAGCCCGGTCAGCTGCGCCGGGTCGGTCTGGTGCAGGTGGACGTGTGAAGCCCAGACCTTCGCCTTGAAGGTCTGGGCGTCACCACTGAGCAGGTCGAGGGCCGGCAAGATCAGCCGTCGGTCCCGTCCGCGTCCCCGGCGTCGCCGTCGGTGCTGTCCGTGCTGTCGCCGTCGGTGCCGTCCGCGTCCTTGGAGCCGCCGTCGGTGCCGTCGGCGTCGCCGCCGGGCTCGGCCTGCGGGGCGCTGCCGGTCGTCGCCATGTCATCGTCGTTCAACGGTGCTTCGGGGGTGGTGGTCATGCTCGTTCCTCTCGTCTGTCGACGCTCCGGCCACACGTCGAGATCACAAGCACGAGCCCCGAGGGGCTACGGGCCGGTCTCGCCAGTCTTACCCTCGCTCACGGCGAGGACAAGAACCCTTTCGGGCGTCAGCGCCGAAGCGGACGACCGCATCAGCCGACCAGCCCGGTGCGACGACCGATGGCCGCGGCCTCGGTGCGCCCGGCGGCGCCGAGCTTGGCCAGGATGTGGGAGACGTGCACGCTGACCGTCTTGGTCGAGATGAACAGCTGTTTGCCGATCTCGCCGTTGCTGCGCCCGACCGCGACCAGCGCCAGGATCTCCCGCTCCCGGGGAGTGAGCTGGTCGTCGTGGCTGCCGGGACGGGCCCGGCTGGTGGGGGTGCCGACGCCGCGCAGGTCGTCGAGCAGCGGGATCGCCCCGAGCCGGGTGGCCGTGACCCGGGCCAGGTCGGCGTACCTGCGGGCCTCGGCGGTCTCCCCCGCCGCCTGGAGTACGACGGCCAACCGGGACTGCGATCGGGCGGTCTCGTAGACGTGTCCCATCGCCTCGAAGCCCGCCAGGTCACGGCGCCAGGCAGAGACCAGCTCGTCCTCACCGGGCGCGTCGATGCCGCTGCGCCAGCGGAACCGCAGGTGCTCGGCGACCAGACGGGCAGACCAGGCCTCACCTTCGGGACCCCAGTGGGTGCCCAGCTCACGCAGCATCCGCAGCGACGTCTCCCCGCCGTCGAGCACCCGGGCGACATCAGCGGCGACCCCGGAGCGCTGCTCGACCGGCAGGTCGGCGATGCCGTGGGCGAGCGCGGCGATGGTGACCGCCGAGAGCCGGATCCGGCTGTGGAAGAACCCCCGCCACAGCTTGGAGATCGAGCTCACCACGTCGTCGTACTCGGCGAGCGCCGCAGTGCGGTTCCCGGCCAGGGCGTGCAGCTCGATCGTGGCCGGCGCGGCGGTGATCGCGATCACGCCGTCCTTGTCCCACAACCTGCGCAGGGTCGGCACCACTGCCAACCGGTCGGTCCTGCCGCGCGCGGCCTGCACGGTCAGCAGGCCGGCCGCGAGAACCGCCTCGGGGATCGGGGACGGCGCCTGCCCGCTCACGTCCGCGAGCCTCTCCACCTGGTCCCAGTCACCGAGCAGGTAGGCAACCTGCAGCGCGGCGAACCGCGCGTCGAAACCGTACGGCGCCCAGGGTCGTCCGATCTCCTCGGCCCGCCTCATGCCGCGCCCGAAGGCGACACCTGCCTCGGCGAGCTCGACCCGGTCGTAGCGCCACCGGCCCAACAGCCACAGGGCACGCAGCTCGGCAGTCGTGGCGCCGGCCGCGACCGCGACCGAACGGGCGTTCTCCAGCGCGCCGACGATGTCCTCCTCGGTCTGGCTCTGGTCGTCGCGCTGCATCGCGGCCAGGGTGGCCATCACGTCGCTGGCCAGTCGTGGCAGGTCGAGCGCCTCCGCCATCGACAACGCCTCCACAGCAGCCTCCCGGGCCGGCGGCACCTGGTCGTTGTGGAAGAGCGCGCGAGAGTGCAGATGAAGCAGCCGGGCGCGCAGGACGGCCGGCTCGTCGGGCAGCAGGGCCAGCGCCACCGAGGTGAAGTCGCGGGCGTCGAGCGTGGTCTCGGCCACCAGCACGGTCGCGGCGATCGAAGAGAGCAGCTGGGCCCGCCAGCCCGGCGGCGCGTCGTCGGGGAGCTCCTCGACCAGTCGGCGGGCCAAGGAGAGCGCCCGTGGCGGGTTGCCGGACGCGACCAGGGCCTCGACCGCGCGGGAGCCCAACGAGGCGACGTCGACCACCTGGTTCCGGGGGAACCCGGGGTCGGCCAGCAGCTCCAGCGCGGTCTCGTAGTGGCGCGCGGCGACCTCGGGGCCACCCACCGACATCGCCTCGTCACCGGCGCGCACGCTGGCGTCGAGTGCCGTGGGGAGGTCGTGGGCGACCCGGGCGTGCCTGGCCAGCTCGGCCGCCGTACCCCGGGCCCGGCCGTCGCCCAGCGCAGCGGCGAACGCCGCGTGCAGCCGGACGCGCTCACCGGGCAGCAGGTCGTCGTAGACCGCTTCGGCGAGCAGCGCGTGGCGGAACACGTAGGAGTCACCGCGGCTGGGCACCAGCACGTTGTGGCCGATCGCGTCGCGCAGCCCCGCGTCGAGGGTGACCGCATCGAGTCCTGCGGCGGCCGCGAGCAGGTCGTGGCTGACCCGGCGCCCGGCCACGGCCGCGCTTCGGACCACCTGCTGGGCCTCCTCGCCGAGCTGGTCCAGGCGCACCAGCAGCAGCTCGGCCAGGTCGTCGGGCAGCTCGTCGGGCAAGGATCCGGGCAGCGCGGACGCGCCGACCAGCTCCTCGACGAAGAACGCGTTGCCCTCCGCCCGCCGGACGATCCCGGAGAGGTCCGCCTCGGTCAGTGGCGGCGGGTGCAGCTGGTGGACCAGGGTGCGCACGTCCTCGGACGCGAGCGGTGCGAGCTGCATCCGCTCGACACCGGGGAGGCGGGCCCACTCCGTGACGGTGCGGCGCAGCGGGTGGCGCCGGTGCAGGTCGTCGCTGCGGTACGACGTGACGATGGCGACGCGTGACCCGAACGGCCGGGAGAACAAGAAGCTGAGCAGGTCACGCGTGGACCGGTCTGCCCAGTGGGTGTCCTCGACGACGAGCAGCAGTGGCGATGTGGCGCCCGCGGCGGCGAGCAGGGCGTGCACCGCGTCGTACAGCGCGCCGCGGCCGATGGCCGAGTCGAGGGCGGTTGTGGTCTCGGCCGGCTGTCGATCATCGAGCAGCCGTCGACCGGGTCGGAGCCGGTTCAGCGCCGGGTGCTGCTCGGTCACCGTGTCGACGAGCTCCGGGGAGTTGCTGACCAGCCGGCCGATGATCTCGGAGAAGGGCAGGAACGGCAGCGCGCTGTCGCCGAAGTCGAGGCAGTGACCGGCCACGACCTGCCAGCCCTCGGTGAAGGCGAGGTCGCGGAGCTCGGTGAGCAGCCGGGTCTTGCCGACGCCCGCGTCACCGGCCAGGATGACCGCTCGCACCTGGCCCGCGACGGGGCCAGGTCCTGGGGAGAGCCCGAGCAGGGCGGAGAGTGCGGTCAGCTCTTCCTCGCGGCCCACGATGCGTCGCGACGACGAAGACCCGGGCAGGAGCGGCACATCCACCATTGTGCTGGGTGCCAGCGCTTCCCGCCCGGAACCTCAGGCCGAACGCCGGGAGCGGAAGACGCCTCGCAGCTGCGGCAGCCCCTGGCGATGACCCTTGGCGGGCCTGCTCCAGAAGCGGGTCAGCGTCTCGCGACGGTAGTCGTCGTTGGCCCTGAAAAGGTCCTCGTTCAACATCTCGATCTCCTCCTCGTGCTCGATGAGTCGAGACTCGCTCCCTGAGGTAGGCCCGGACATCGGGCAGATGCCTTATCCGGGCACCAGTGCTACCTCAGATCTCCCCGCCCTGGCCCTTCATCGCCGAGTGCGCCGCCTCGGGTCACAGCCAGTTCTTGCGTCTGAACGTCAAGTACAGGAGGCCGGCGATGCCCACGATCAGCGCGCTGCTCAAGGCGAAGCCCCAGTGCTGCTGGAAGCCGGGGTAGGGCAGGTTCTGGCCGAAGTAACCGGTGACCGCGGTCGGGATAGCGATGATCGCGGCCCAGCCGGTGAGCTTCTTCATCACCGTGTTCAGCCGGGCGTCCTGCAGGGACAGGTTCGTCTCGAAGATGGTGGTGACCATGTCGCGCAGTGACTCCGTCCACTCGGTGGCGCGCAGGACGTGGTCGTAGAGGTCGTCGTACCAGGCGTCGAGCTCGGAGGGGGCGTTGACGTCCTTGCGGTGCCGCAGGACGCCGTTGACCACCTCTCGCATCGGCAGCACGACGCGGCGCAGCGCGACCAGGTCCTTGCGGATGCTGTAGGTACGTCGCTGCAGCAGCTGGGTGGCCGCGTGCTCGTCGAACAGCCCGTCCTCGAGGTCTTCGATCTTGTCGTCGAGCGCCTGGACGGCTTCGAAGTGGCTGTCGACGATGACGTCGAGCAAACCGTGGACCAGGGCGCCGACGCCGTACTGGAGAAGGTCGGCGTTGTCCTCCCAACGGGCGAGCACGGCATCCATGTCGAAGCCGCTGCCAGCGCTCACGGTCACGATGCCGCGTTTGAGGATGAACGCCGAGACCCGGGACAGGCACACCTGCGCATGGTGTTCGGGCTGGTCGTCGGTGCGGACCTCGGCGGCATAGGCAGTGAGGAAGGTGTGGGTCGAGTAGCGGGTCGCCTTGGGGCGCTCGCCGTGCGACATGGCGTCCTCGACGGCCAACGGCTGCAGGTGCAGCTCCTCGGCCAGCTCGGTGAGCAGGTGCGAGTCGGGATCACAGATGTCCACCCAGAGCAGTGCTCCGTCGTCGTCGAGGTAGTCGGAGATCTTGTCGAACGGGACGTCGTCGGACTCCAGCTCCCCTGCACGCCACAGCCTGCTGCGCACCAACCCCGGATCATCTGCCATCCAGCCAGTGTGCCCGGTGACCCCCCTTCGACCCGGCATCAGCGATCATCAGACTCGAATGCGCTGGTTGCCCGGGTCGAACAGCGCCTTGAGCGACACCGTGACCGGGTGCAGCTCCCCGCCGACGTTGACATGGTAGGTGCCGTCCCGGACCCAGTCCGCGGTCAACCGCTCAGCGTCGGCGCCCCAGACGTAGGCCAGACCCGCGCACGCACCGAGCGCTTCACCCCACGCCGCGGACGTCACCTGCCCGGCGGCGGCGCCGTCGCGCAGGATCAGCTCGCCACCCCACAGCATGGGTTCGGCGTCGTCGACCTGGAAGCTGACCAGCTTTCGCCGGGGGCCATCAGCTCTTGCCTTCTCAAGGGCCTCTCTGCCCAGGAAGGGAATGCCGGTCTTGAGCTTGCACGCGAACAGCAGGCCGGCCTCGACCGGGTTGTAGTTCGGTGTCAGCTCCCGGCCGAATGCGCGGTAGCCCTTCTCCAGCCGCATCGACTCGATCGCGTAGTAGCCACCGCGAGCAACGCCGAGCTCCTCCCCTGATCGCATCAGGTCCTCATAGACCCCGACCGCGAACTCGGCCGGGACGTACAGCTCCCAACCGAGCTCGCCCACGTAGGTGATCCGGGTGGCGCGCACGGTCGAGTAACCGAGCTCGATCTCCTGGCTGGCCCCGAACGGGAAGGCGGCGTCGGAGAGGTCGGCGTTCGACAGCGTGGTCAACAGCTCACGTGAGCGCGGCCCCATGACGCCGAACACGGCCAGGCTGGACGTCACGTCGACCAGGCTCGCCTGCGCCCCGCTCGGCAGGTGCTTGCGGATGTGGTCCTGGTCCCGCTCGGTGGTGGCCGCGCTGGAGACGATCAGGTACTCGTCCTCGGCGACCCGGGTGACGGTCAGGTCGGACTCGTAGGTGCCGCGGCTGTTGAGCAGCCCGGTGTAGACCGCGCGGCCGACCGGGACGGCAACGTCGGCGGTGCACAGCCACTGGAGTGCGGTTTCGGCATCGGGACCTTGCAACACGTACTTCGAGAAGGACGTCTGGTCGAAGACCGTCACGTTCGAGCGTGTGTTGGCCTGCTCGGCCGCGGACCACGGCAGCCAGTTCTGCTTGCCCCAGGAGTACTCGATCGCAGGCTCCTGGCCCGCAGGCGCGAAGAAGTTCGCACGTTCCCAGCCCATCCGGCTCCCGAAGCCGGCATTGGCCTCGACGAGCAGGTGGTGGACCGGAGAGCGTCGGAACGGTCTGGCGGTCTTCATCTCGCGGTTGGGCCACGGGATCTCGTAGTGCAGCCCGAGGATCTCGCTGACCCGGTCGTGCAACCAGTGGATGTTGGCGTTGAAGGGCGCGAACCGGCGGATGTCGACACCGGTCAGGTCGCTGGTGGGCTCACCGCCGACGATCCATTCGGCCAGTGCGCGGCCGGCGCCACCGGCGGATGCGATCCCGACAGAGTTGAACCCGGCACCGACGAAGAAGCCTGCGACCTCGGGCGCCTCGCCCAGGATGAACTGGTTGTCGGGGGTGAAGGATTCGGGCCCGTTGTAGAGCTTGCGGAGGCCGGTCCGATCGAGAGCCGGGACCCGGAGCAGCGCGTTCTCCATCAGGATGGAGAAGTGGTCCCAGTCCTCCTCGAGGAGCTGGAACTCGAACGGGTAGGGAATCTGGTCGGGCGAGACCCACGGCTTGGCCTCGGGTTCGAAGCCCCCGATGACCAGGCCGCCGACCTCCTCCTTGAAGTAGGTGTAGCCGTCCGGGTCCCGCAGGATGGGCAGGTCGGTATGGACCCCCTCGAAGGGCTCGGTGACCACGTAGAAGTGCTCGGCCGAGTGCAGCGGCACGTTCACCCCGACCATCGACCCGACCTGTCGAGCCCACTGACCCGCACAGTTCACGACCACGTCGGTCTCGATCGCACCGCCACCGTCGGAGCCGTTGTCGTACTGGACGCCACTGATCCGTCCGCCCTCCGTGGTGACACCGGTGACACGGATCCGCTCGAAGACCATGGCCCCATGCATCCGCGCGCCTTTCGCCAGGGCGGTGGTGAGGTCGGTCGGGTTGGCCTTCCCGTCCCCAGGCAGCCAGATCGCGCCGACCAGGTCGTCGACCTGCATGACCGGGAAGCGTTCGAGCGCTTCGGCCGGTGTCATCAGCTCACATTCGAGGCCGAACGCCTCCGCGGTCGCCGCGGTCCGCCGCAGCTGCACCATCCGCTCTGTGGTGCGTGCCACGGTCACGCCGCCGCACTGCTTGTACCCCGCCGAGAGGCCGGTCTCGGCCTCGAGCTCGGAGTACAGCTGTCCCGAGTACTGGACCAGGCGGGTTCCGGTCTCCGAGGCCCGCAGCTGCCCGACCAAGCCCGCCGCGTGCCAGGTGGTGCCCGAGGACAACCGACCCTGTTCAAGCAGTACGACGTCGTGCCAGCCGAGCTTCGTCAGATGGTAGGCGACGCTGGTTCCGATCACCCCGCCACCGATGACGACGACCCGCGCGCGGTCCGGAACGGGTTGCGACATGTTCAGCTCCTGTCGATGATCGGTCGGTCAGTCAGCGCGCTGCACATCGGTGGTGAGCCGGGCGAAGTCCGGACCACTCATCTCGGCCACCGCGCCGTTGTAGCGCTGCATGGCCCAGTCCCAGAAGTCGAAGTCGAGGGGGCTGACGGCGTTCTGGATGCACCCCCACAAGGTCCAGCCGTACTTCGAGACGATGCCCTGCAACCGGGCCCGGGCGACCTTGTTGCGCAGGGTCACGCCGTAGTACGCCGTGACGAGCTCGTCCAGCTGGTCGAGGCTGAGTCCGCACTCGCTCCAGACGTTGCCCAGCTCGAAGCAGGCATCGTTGTTGCCGGCGTACTCGTAGTCGATCAGCCAGATCTTGGTTCCGTCGTCGATGAAGTTCCCGGCAAGCAGGTCGTTGTTGCACGGAACGGTAGGAACGTCCTGCACTGCGAGGGCCCTGCGGATCTGCTCGAACTCCTCGGCGTGGTCCTCATAGTCGGACGGAATCTTGTAGCCGGCGTTCCGGCAGGTGTCCAGGTAGCCGCTCTGGCGCTCGAACATGTTGAACTCGCCGACGAAGCGCGGTCCGGCATGCAGTGCGCGGCATCCTTCCGCGACCCGCCGGACGACACCCTCGCGCTGGAAGTCCTCGATGGTGAGGGTGGCTCCCTCGAGGAACCCGATCAGCAGGATCGCCAGGTCGGGCCGGTAGTCGATCACGGGCGCTCCGACTCCTGCGAGCGCCGCAGCCTTCGTGTTCTGGTGCTCGGCATCGCGGTCGATGTCCAGGGCCACGCTGTTCCGATCCGTGCAGCGGGCCACGAAGACACCGTCGGGCGTGGTCACCTTCACGTTGCGGTTGGTCAACCCGCCCGGGAGGTCCTCAAGCTCACGCGGCTGCCTCGCGATCGCGGGAACCTGGTCGAACACCTGGTGGAGCTGGTGCTCAGACATGGTGAAGGACTGCCCTGCCGTCACGTACGGGTCCTCTCGCCGTCGGTCCACCATGGCATCGTCCGCGCAAAAGACTAGACTATTCACCTGCCCGACGTCGACGGCGGAACTCCCTGAACACCGTGCCCACCGAGGACAACCCGTGCCCACACCAGAACGGCGCCTGCCCCGCCGCGCCGAGGAGGTCGTGCGAGAGTGGTCACGGAACCCGCGACGCGCCGTCATCTTCGACTTCAACGGCACCCTGTCCGACGACGAGCCGATCCTGAGCGCCATCTTCACCGAGATCTTCGCGGCTCGGCTCGGCTGGACGATGACCCCAGAGCACTACCGGACCCACCTGCTCGGCCACAGCGACCGGGAGATCATCGAGCTCGTCGTCGCCGAGCGGGCAGCGGGTGACCCCGACACCACTGCCGAGCTCCTCGCACTGCGACACGAGCGGTACCGCCAGGTTGTCGCCGAGCACTCCCCGATCACACCAGGGGCCACGGCGCTCGTACGTCGTCTGCACCGGGCGCAGGTGCCCATGGCAATCGTCACGGGTGCGCAACGCGGCGACGTGATGGCGGTCCTGGACAGCTGCGACGTGGGGCTCCTGATCGACCGGCTCGTCACCGAGGAGGACGTCGAACACGGCAAGCCGCACCCAGAGGGCTTCTTGAAAGGTGCGCAGCTGCTCCGGCGGAGTCCGGAAGACATTCTCGTGTTCGAGGACTCGATCCCTGGTGTCCTCGGCGCGACCCGTGCGGGGATGACCGTCATCGCCGTCGCGGGCCCGGGCGCACCCGACGGCCTGTCGGAGGCGGCGTCAGCGGTGGTCGGGCGGCTCGGGGACGAGCTGCTGGCGGACGTCCCCCGGATAGGTTGAGGCAGTGCGAGAGTTGACCATGGACGACGCGGTCCTGGCTCTGCGTCCCGACCCGGCTGCGGCCAGCCAGCTGCCGCAGCACACCCGGATCGCCTACTGGCTGGAGCGGCTGATCACCTCCGGCAAGCTGGAAGCCGGGGACCGGCTGCCTTCGGAGGTCGACATCGCTGCAGCACTGGGCGTGAGCCGAATGACGTTGCGCCAGGCGCTGGCGGGCATCGAGGCCAAGGGACTGCTGGAACGTCGGCGCGGGCGGTTCGGTGGGAGCTTCGTCACCCGGGCACGCTTCGACTTCAACCTCTCGGGGCTGCCCGGCTTCACCGAGCAGATGCGTCGTGCGCATGTGGAGGCGGGCGCCCACGTCGTCCGGTCCGGCACCCGAAGACCCACGCCGGAGGTGCGGACGGCACTGCGCCTCAGGCGAGGTCAGCAGGTCCACGAGGTGATCCGGATCCGGTCGGCCAACGGGGACGCGATCGCTCTCGAAGAGACCTGCTTCCCGGCCGACGTCTTTCCCGGGATGCTCGCGATGAACCTGACGGACTCGTTGTACGGCGTCATGCAGCGGGAGTTCGGTCGGGCGCCGTACACCGCGGACGAGGTCATCGAGCCGGTCAAGGCGACGCGTCAGCAGGCTGAGCTCCTGGGTGTCTCTTCCGACGACCCGTTGCTGCTCATCACGCGCACGTCGTACGACGCTGACGCAACACCGGTCGAGTTCGCCCACGACTACTTCCGACCGGACCGCACCAGGGTGACCATGAGGAGTCAGGTGGACCACGCGACGGTCACCGTGGCCACGACCCCGGGCCTTGCGTAGACCCGCTCCGGACCCGGG
This sequence comes from Propionibacteriales bacterium, assembly GCA_038233595.1. Taxonomy (GTDB): domain Bacteria; phylum Actinomycetota; class Actinomycetes; order Propionibacteriales; family Nocardioidaceae; genus Marmoricola. The sequence continues at coordinate 15,987 of JBBSVL010000011.1, forward strand.
TGGCGCCTAACCCTCGTCGAAGGCTTGGACGACTGCCTCGTCGATCGTGTTCCTCGGGCCGGTGAACCACTTCTTGGCCGACAGGTTCCACCAGATCGCCAGGATCACCAGGGTGCCGAGGGTGAGCACCGGCGCGTAGTTGACGCTGCTCCACGCGAAGCTGCTGGAGAACGGCACACCGGCAGGGGTGAACGGCAGGATGAAGTAGATGCTGATCACCACGATCTCGATGGCAGCGACCAGGTTCATCCACTTGTACTTCGGCCCGTTGGTCCACGAGCCCGGCTCGAAAGCGTCGCCGAGCCTCCAGCGCAAGAAGATCGGGATCAGGAAGGCGAGGTAGAGCCCGATCACCGCCACCGAGACCACGGCGAAGAAGGCAACCGGAGTACCACCCACGCTCTTCAGCGCCGGCAGGGTGATGATGGCCCCGATGACCGCCACGAAGATGACCGCGTTGGCCGGGACCCTGGTCCTCGGGTTCACGTGCGCCAGCCACTTCGAACCGGGGATCGCACCGTCGCGGCTGAACGCGAACGTCATCCGCGAGGCGCTGGTCAGGCAGGCGGTGGTGCAGAACAGCTGGCCGGCGGTAGCAATGAACAGGATCACGAAGTGCCACTTCTCCGGCAGCGCCTGCCCGAAGATCACGTCCACGGACCCGAAGCCCTTGCTCACTCCGGCCGGGTCCTGGACCGCGAACACGAACGCCAGCAGCAGCACGTAGCCGCCGATCGCGGAGTAGAAGATCGAGCGCCAGATGCCCTTGGCGGCACCTTCGGCCGCACCCTGGGTCTCCTCGGACAGGTGCGCGGAGGCGTCGAACCCGGTGATCGTGTACTGCGTGAGCAGGAAGCCCAGGGGCAGCACCAGGAACCAGTAGAAGCCGCTGCTGAACCCGGAGTTGTTGATCCGTTCGGTGAACACGTAGCCGACACTCTGGTGGTGGTTCGGCACCACGATCAGGATCAGGATCACGATCGTGGCGCCGGCAACGTGCCACCACACCGAGATGTTGTTCACGACCGCCAGCAGGTGGCCGCTGAAGATGTTGGCGAGCGCAGCCAGGGCAAGGATCGCGAGGAACCACAGGAACACCCGGGTCAGCGAGAAGCTGTCGGCATAGCCCTTGCTGATCGTGCTTATCGTCAGGTCCAGGAAGGTCGCAGCGCCGTACGCCACGGAGGCGGTCACGGCGAGCAGACCGATCAGGTTGAGCCAGCCGGTGAAGAAGCCGGCCGCTGGCCCGCCCATCTTCGAGGCCCACCAGTAGATGCCGCCGGACGTCGGGTAGGCCGAGACCAGCTCGGAAAGAGTGAACCCGATGATCAGGATGAAGCTCGAGATGATCGGCCAGCCCCACGAGATGGCCACCGGGCCACCGTTGTTCCAGGCCTGCCCGAACGTGGTGAAGCAACCCGCGAGGATCGAGATGATCGAGAACGAGATCGCGAAGTTGGAGAAGCTGGACCAGGAGCGGCTCAGCTCCTGCTTGTAGCCGAGCTTGGCCAGCAGCGCGTCGTCGTCGGACAGTTTGGCGGCTTCGTCTGGCATGGGCCCTCCTGGGCTCGTGGGCTTTTGCGGGAGGCTAGACCCAATGAGATCGGGGCGTCCATAGCCCGGCGAAAAAAAGGTTTGAACTCAGACCATTGACGACAACCACTCGGATCGTGAGACTTGCCGACGTGATCACCCCACGGCGGTGCGGCGGGGACCCCGAATGACCGCCTCTCCCGACGCCGATCTCACCGAGTCGGTGCTGCGACCTGTCCGCGGTCACCACGCCTTCGAGGCCTGTGTGGAGCAGCTGGGCACGGCGATCCGGCTGGGCGTCTATCCGCGTGGCAGCACGCTGCCGCCCGAGCGTGAGCTCGCGTCACGGTTGAGCGTGTCGCGGGCCACGCTGCGTGAGGCGATGGCTGCGCTGCGCGAGGCCGGCCTGGCCGAGACCCGGCGCGGCCGCGGAGGGGGCACCGTCGTCACCCTCAAACCGAAGGCGCCGGCACGCGTTGGGCGTCGTACCGCTGCCCAACGTGAGGATCAGCGCCGCACCTGGCTGGACGCCTTGGACTTCCGCAGGATCGTGGAGCCCGGTGCGTGCGCGCTGGCGGCAGACACCGCACTCTCTGAGAAGTCCCGCCAGGCGCTGACCACCGCACACGAGGCGGTGGTCGACGCACACCAGCCGGCTGCGCACCGGCAGGCAGACTCACGGTTCCACCTCACCCTGGCCTCCGTCACCGGATCTCCCCGCACGATCGAGGCGGTGACCTCGGTCCAGGCAACGCTGCACGAGATGCTCACCGCGATCCCGGTGCTGGAGGCAAACATCGCGCACTCCGACCGGCAGCACGCACGTATCGTTCGGGCCGTGCTCGCCGGGCGCGCCCGGGACGCGCGCCGGGTGATGGAGCAGCACTGTGACGACACGGCCGCGCTGCTGCGTGGTCTGGTGGGATGAGCCGAGCGATGACCCTGGAAGGTGCCTGATGAACGCTCCCAACGACCGCTACCTGACCCTCGAGGAGCTGCGCGCCCGAGTCGACTCGGGCGAGATCGACACCGTGGTGATGGCGTTCACCGACATGCAGGGCCGGCTGCAGGGCAAGCGGCTGCACGCCCGCTACTTCTTCGACGTCGCCCTGGAGTCCGGCACCGAGGGCTGCAACTACCTCCTCTCCGTCGACGTGGACATGAACACCGTCGACGGTTATGCGATGTCGTCGTGGACCAAGGGGTACGGCGACATGGAGTTCGCGCCGGACCTGACGACGATCCGGCTGCTGCCCCACCTGCCCGCCACGGTGTTGGTGCAGTGCGACCTGGTCTGGCTCGACCACTCCCCCGTGGCACAGTCTCCACGCACGATCCTGGCCGCACAGCTGGCCAAGGCCGACGCGCTCGGCATGGTCGCACTGGCGGGCACCGAGCTGGAGTTCATCGTCTTCGAGAACACCTATGAGGACGCCCACAACCGGGGCTACCGGGAGCTGACCCCGGCCAACCAGTACAACGTCGACTACTCGATCCTGGGTACCTCGCGGGTCGAGCCGCTGCTGCGCGACATCCGGAACCACTGCTACGCCGCGGGGATGGTCGTCGAAGGCGCCAAGGGCGAGTGCAACTTCGGTCAGCACGAGATCGGCTTCCTGTACGCCGAGGCGCTGGTCACTGCGGACAACCACGCCGTCTA
>JBBSVL010000012.1:0-18876 GCA_038233595.1 Propionibacteriales bacterium
CGAGGTGCTCAACACCGACGCCGAGGTCTACGCCGGCTCGGGGGTGGGCAACCTCGGCTCGGTGACCGGTGACGCCGAGGGCCTTCACGGCCAGCCCGCCTCCACCACCCTGTCGGTCCCACCGCTCGGCTCGGTCTGGCTCTCCCCCCACCCCGTTGAGATCGCCGAAATGCCCCGTTGAGTTGCGTGAAGTGCACCGTTCAGATGCGCGATGTGCCCCGTTGAGCTGGGCCAAGTGCACCCTCCAAATGTGCGATTTCCACGTGGCACGGGGTGCGTTTGGCCCAGCTCAAGGGTGCATCTGGCACATTTCGACGGTGCGTTTGGCACATCTCAACTGGTTAGGGTGGAGTCGTGGCTGCCGATCTGATACCGATCTCCGACGACGTGGTCCGGGTGACGTGGTCCGGGGAGCAGGGGTTCGGGGAGATCATCGAGGCCGTCCGCAGCGCGATCGAGTCGTCCTTCGAGTCCGGGCTGCACCGGGTGGAGGCTCAGGTCGACCCCGACGACGTGGCCGCCCAGCGCATCGCCACCTTCAGCGGGCTTCGCCGCGAAGGGGTCTGCCGCGGGGTCCACGACGGGCAGGACCGGATCGTCTACGCCCGGCTCGCGTCCGACGTACCCGCCGACCAGCCGGAGGGCTTCCGGGCCCTGCTCAACTCCTTCCTGCCGCGCAAGCGCGCGATCAGCCAGCTGCTGGTGCGAGACGCGGACACCCGGGTGCTGCTGTGCCGGCTGACCTACAAGCAGGACTGGGACCTGCCCGGCGGTGTCGTAGAGGTGGGCGAGTCGCCCCAGCACGCGGTCGCCCGTGAGGTCGAGGAGGAGCTGGCGCTGAGCATCCCGGCCGGCGCGCTGCTGCTCACCGACTGGCTGCCGCCGTGGAGTGGCTGGGACGACGCCCTCTGCCTGGTCTTCGACGGCGGCGTCCAGGACGCCTCGATCCTGGACCGGGCGGTGTTGCAGGAGCGGGAGATCCGGGCGGCCGAGTTCTGCACCGTCGAGCAGGCCCGGGATCGCTGCGCCGACTTCACCGCGCGACGGGTCGAGTCCGCGCTGGGGAACCTCGACGGTGCCGGGCCGTCGTACGTCGAGAGCGGTGGGTCCTAGCAGCGACCAGGACCCCTGAGCGCCAGCACCTTGCTCGCGTCGTACTCGCTGAGCATCGGCACCATCGGCCCGTGGGCGGGCTGGTAGGCCTTCGAGGAGCTCTCGGAAAGCATCCACACCCGGCGGTGGCCGGTGAACTGCACGGCCTCGATACCCGGGAGCACGCCGACCGCACGCCCACCGGGCAGCACCAGCTGCCCGCAGCCTTGGTGTGACCGGGTGACCAGCAGGCCGCGGCGCCAGGTCATCCCCTGCACGTAGCCGGGGATCCGCGCGGTGCGCGCGCGGGCCAGCTGGCCGGGCTCGACGACCTTGCTGGTCAGGTCGAGCACACCCGGCTTCAGCACGTCGTCGATCGGGAACCAGCTGATCCCCGAGTCGGGCCCTGCGCGGAAGTGCCCCAGCCCGATCTGCCCGTGGTGGATGAGCACCGTGGAGCCGAACACCGTCGGGCGGATGCCCCAGACCCGGAGCACGTCGTTCTCACCGGCCTTCCCACCGACGCTGCCGACCTTGGCGGGGTCGAGCAGCCAGAGCCGTTCCTTCTCCGCGATCCAGAGCCCGTGCCGGTCGAGGGACATGCCCCCGGCATGTCGGCAGAAGGTGGGCTTGCGGTCACCGGGAGCGCCCACGACCAGTCCCTGGTCGGCCAGCACCTTGCCGGTGCCCAGGTCGATCCGGAGCAGCCGGCAGGCGCGGTCCGCCACGTCGGGCGTCCACTTGTAGCCGGCGACCCACGCCGTGTGCCTGTGCAGTCCGAGGGCGAGGGACTGCGGGGTGAACATCTGCCCGGTGTGCGGCAGCCAGAACGCCTTGCAGGTGTAGCGCCGCGCCGGGTAGGTGCGCAGGCTCCTGGCTCCGTACGCCGGTCGCGAGCCGCCGACACCGCGGTAGGAGACGCCGTTGCACGAGTGGGGGACCTGCTTGCCTGCCGCCGTGCCCGACCCGGCGGTGCCCGACCCGGCGGTGCCCGACCCGGCGGTGCCCGACCCGGCGGTGCCCGACCCCGCGGTGCCCGACCCCGCGGTGCCCGACCCCGCGGTGCCCGACCCGGCGGTGCCCGACCCGGCGGTGCCCGGCGACGATGGCTCGGGACGGACCTGAGTGGTGCACCCGGTGAGGACCAGTGCCACAGCCAGCAGTCCTCCGGGTACGGCGCTCCGGTGGCGTCCGGCGGCCCTCATCGGAGCATCAGAACAGAGCTGAGGCCAGGTTCCGTCGGGCTGCCAGGACGCGCGGGTCCTCGTTGCCGACGGCCGCGAAGAGTCCGATCAGGTGGTTGCGGACCTGGTCGCGCTCGGCCTCCGTCGTACGACGGACCAGGTCGACCAGGCGGCCGAACGCGTCCTCGACGTGGCCACCGAGCAGGTCGAGGTCGGCCACCACGGTCTGCGCCTCGAGGTCGTCGGGACGCTCCGCGGCGGCCGCGCGGGCGGCATTCAGGTCGACATCCTGGGTGCGCTGGAGCACCTTGGCCATCGCCAGCCCGCCGGCCGCCTCGGCGTCGGCGGGGTTGGCCTGGACCAGCTTCTGGTACTCCTCCACGGCCCGGTCGATGTCGCCGGCCTCGAGCGCGTCCTGGGCCGGCAGGTAGCGCGGGTCGAGCTCCGGCTCACCTGACTCGTCGACCTGCCCGGTGGTCGCTCGCGGCTGGTGCCGGCCGGTGAAGCCCTGCGTGGTGAGCTGCTGAAACACCTCGGTCAGCGCCGTGCGGAGCTCGGCGACCGGGAGGGCATCCTGGAACAACGGCATCGGGCGGCCCTGGGCGACCAGAGCGACCAGCGGCACGGAGGGAATCTTCATCGCCTGCGCGATCGCCGGGACGGCGTCGATGTCGACCCGGCCGAGCAGGAACTTGCCCTCGAACTCGTTGGAGAGCAGCTGCAGGTCGTCGGCGAGCTGGGTGCTCTCGGGCGACCTCGAGGGGCTGTAGAACGCCAGTACGACGGGGGCGCTCATCGAGGTCTCGAGCAGACCCTGGAAGCTCTCCTCGGTGACGTCGACCGAGTAGGCGCCGCTCGCACCGCTGGCGCCCCCGGGGCCGCCGGACGTGCCACCAGCGGCCGGGGGCTTCTTCAGTCCGGAGAGGTCGATGGCGCCGGGGCGGGAGAAAGGTTGCTGCGTCATGGCCCCATCTTGTCCGAAAGGCCTCTCCGACACCCATCCGGGGCGCGGCAAGGCGGCCGGCTACGCCTCGTCGACCTCGTGCATCGCGGCCTCCTCGGCGCTGGCGGCGGCCCCGTCGATGCCCACGTCGGTGCCGTACATCTCGGAGTCGACGTCCTCACCGAGCCCCTCGTCGGGGGCGACCAGACGCCCGGAGCGGGCATTCCCGACCTCGCCGTCGTCGAGGTCGTCGACATCCTTCTGCGCCTCGACGTACGGGTCGGGCTCTGGCTCTTCCGAGGCCAGCCGCATGTCGAGGGTCTCCCCCAGCTCCTCCTCGAGCGGGGTGTTCCCGTAGCCCTCGGCCGCCGACCACTTCTCCGGCGGTGAGTACCCCTCATCCAACGGGTCCTCCAGGCCGCGGTCGGACGTGGTGCCCTCCCCCGTGCCCGGCTGGTCCTCGGCGTCGACGCTGTAGCCCTCGTAGATCTCGCTGTCGCTCTCGCTCATGGTTCCACCGTAGTCACCTGCTCAGAACCGGGCCGGCTCGCGGTACTCGCCCCACTCCTCGCGCAGTACGTCGCAGATCTCGCCCAGCGTGGCCTCCACCCGACACGCCTGGAGCATTGTGGCGATCATGTTCTCCCCGGACCGGGCAGCCTCGAGCATCGCGTCCAGAGCAGCCTGCACCGATTCTGCGTCACGCTCGGCCTTGCGCTGGACCAGCGCCCGTACCTGCTCGGTCTCCACCTCGTGGGAGACCCGCAGGATCTCCAGGTCATGGGTCACCGAGTCCAGGTAGCAGTTGACGCCGACGACTCGCTTGTCACCCTTCTCCAGCGCCACCTGGTACTGGAAGGCGGCCTCGGCGATCTCGGACATGAACCAGCCGTCCTCGATGCCACGCAGGATGCCGTCGGTCATCGGCCAGGCGGCACCTTCCGGCTCGCCCGTCGACCTGACCATCTGCGCGTTGAGCTGCTCGGTGTCGTTGTGCGTGAGCCTCGACGTCGCGGCACCGCCCATCGAGAGGATCTTGTCGAAGATCGCGTTGACCTCCGCCTCGATCTGGTCGGTCAGCGCCTCGACGAACCACGAGCCGCCGAGCGGGTCGGCGACGTTGACCACACCGGTCTCCTCCATGATCACCTGCTGGGTGCGTAGAGCGATCTCGGCGGCCTGCTCGCTGGGCAGCGCCAGGGTCTCGTCCAGTGCGTTGGTGTGCAGCGAGTTCGTGCCGCCGAGCACGCCGGCCAGTGCCTCGACCGCGGTGCGTACGACGTTGTTGTAGGGCTGCTGGGCCGTCAGCGAGACGCCGGCGGTCTGGGTGTGGAAGCGCAGCCACTGGGCCTTCTCGGTCTTCGCGCCGTAGACGTCGCGCATCCAGCGGGCCCAGATCCGCCGGGCGGCACGGAACTTCGCGATCTCCTCGAAGAAGTCGAGGTGGCTGTCGAAGAAGAAGCTCAGGCCGGGCGCGAACACCTCGATGTCGAGACCACGCGAGAGACCCAGCTCGACGTACCCGAACCCGTCGGCCAGCGTGAACGCGAGCTCCTGCGCGGCCGTCGAGCCGGCCTCGCGGATGTGGTAGCCAGAGACCGAGAGCGGCTTGTAGGCCGGGATCTCGTTGACGCAGTGCTCCATCAGGTCGCCGATCAGGCGCAGGTGCGGCTCGGGGGTGAACAGCCACTCCTTCTGCGCGATGTACTCCTTGAAGATGTCGGTCTGCAGGGTGCCGTTGAGGACCTTGGGGTCGATGCCGGCCCGCTCCGCGGCGACGATCATCATGCAGAAGATCGGGACCGCTGGCCCACTGATCGTCATCGAGGTGGTGACCTCGCCGAGGTCGATGCCGTCGAAGAGGATCTCCATGTCGGCCGCGGAGTCGATCGCCACGCCGCAGTGACCGACCTCGCCGAGCGCCTTGGGGTCGTCGGAGTCGCGCCCCATCAGGGTCGGCATATCGAAGGCCACGCTGAGGCCGCCGCCACCGCGGCCGAGGATCATCCGGTAGCGCTCGTTGGTCTGCTGGGCGTTGCCGAAGCCGGCGAACTGCCGGATCGTCCAGGTGCGCCCGCGCTGCCCCGTCGGGTGCAGGCCACGGGTGTAGGGGAACTCGCCGGGCCAACCGATCTGGTCGAAGTTGGGGTAGGCCGCCTCCTCGGCGGCGTCCGCCGGCCCGTACGCCGGGTCCACCTCGGCGCCGGACAGGGTGGTGAAGTCGGCGTCGCGCACCCGGCCCTTGGCCAGCGCCTCGTCGTACCTCGCCTGCCAGCGCTCGCGCGCGGTCGTCCCGGGGCTCGTGCCAGTGTCCGTCATGGGCAAATAGTAGGACGTCCAACTAGATTGCCCAACTCAGAAGTCGCCGGCCGCCTGCCGCATCGGCCTCAGCAGCGCCGAGAGCCTGGCCAGGTCGTCGTCCTGGAGGGCACCCAGCCCGAAGTCGGCGCCGACCAGGTCCGCCGTCGCCCGCTCCACGACCGCACGCCCGGCGGGGGTGATCTCGGCCAGTACGGCGCGGCCGTCATCGGGATGTGGACGTCGTACGACGAGCCCGCCGGCCTCCAACCGGGTCATGATCGAGGTCACCGACGTCGGGTGCACCTGCAGTCGCTCTCCCATCTTGCCCAGGGGCAGCGACCCCCGCGAGGAGAAGGTCAGCAGCACCAGGGCCTCGTACCTGGCGAATGTCAGGCCGTGCGGCTTGAGCAGCCCGTCGAGCCGGGCCAGCACCAGCTGCTGCACGCGCATCAGCGAGGTGACCGCATGCATCTGAGGAACCCCTGTCCAGCGAGCCGCCCACTGGCGGGCCGCCTCGTCGATCGGGTCGAACGGGAGCGGCTGGCGGGCTGTCATCGGTCGTCAGGGAGCCCGGTCGCGGTGGTGACGCCTGCACGCCCCCGCAGGCCGGCCTGCTGCACCTGTTCCTGGATCAGCAGGTCGAGCCGGTCGGGGTGCGGCACGAACCGGACCACGCGCAGCCCCTGCTCCTGGGCTGCGGACTCGAAGATGAAGTGCCCGTAGCCGAGCATCCGCCCCAGGACCGTCTTCTTCACCGTGATGTCGAGGACCCGGGAGAGCGGCATCGTGGCCGCCGACTCGGCGAACACCCCGCGCACCCGGAAGACGCGCATGTTGGTCAGCACCAGTCGGTCCATGTGCTCGCCGAGCGCCAGGCCAGCGGCCCAGAGCAGCAGCGCGCCGCCCACCCCGAAGCAGAACCAGCCCGCCCGGATCACCACGAAGAACCCGAGCACCACGAACACCAGACCGAGCGCCGCCAGCAGGACCGGCTTCACGAACACGATCCAGTGGTGCCGGACGTCGCGGACCAGGGTCTCATCGAGGTGGCGAAGCAGCCGCTCGGAGATCCGAGGAGTGGCGAACCGGCGCCACAGCCAGCTCAGCACGAGAGCCGCATCCTCAGGAGAACAGGGCGTTGAGGAAGCTGGTGACCGCGGCGAACAGGTTCTGCAGGCCGCTCCACACGGCGCCCGAGATGCCCTTGGCCGACGTCGCTGCCCCGCCTGGGTTGGTGAAGACGTACCAACCGATGAACACCAGGACGAGAAGGGTGACGCCCTTCTTCAGCACGGCATCCATGACGGACCTTTCCCACGACAGACAAGGACTTCTGTTTGTAGCAGCGCCGCTCGTCGTTGTGCGGCAGGCGCGCGGGTTGCCGGTGCTGCCATGTCGGAGCATTGTTCGAGTCATGAGTGCAGCCGACCTGGACCGAGGGATGAACCCGACTCCCGTCTCCTACGACGTCGCCGGGGGCACGTTGCACGGCCTGCGCTTCGGGAACGGCCCGCGCCTGGTGCTCGCCGCCCACGGCATCACCTCCTCCGCGATGGCCTGGCCGGCGGTCGCCGCGGCACTCCCCGAGAGCTGGAGCCTGGTCGCGCCCGACCTTCGTGGACGCGGCGCCTCCCGGGACCTGCCCGGGCCCTTCGGGCTGCGCGCCCACGCCGCGGACCTGGCTCGGGTCGCCGAGACGCTCGAACCGGACGGCGACCTGGTCCTGGCCGGGCACTCGATGGGCGCGTTCGCCGCGGTGCACGCCGCGCACGACCGGCCCGACCTGTTCCGTAGGGTGGTGCTGGTCGACGGCGGGGTGGCGCTGCCGTTCCCGGCGGGCGCCGACGCGGACGAGGTGCTCGATGCGGCCCTCGGCCCGGCGATCGCGCGGCTGCGTGAGACCTACGCGTCGGCGGACGCCTACGTCGAGTTCTTCCGCGCCCATCCCGCGCTGGGGCCGTCCTGGAACACCACCATCGAGGACTACGTGCGCTACGACGCCCTGGAGACACCGACCGGCATCCGCTCCCGAGCCGTGGAGGAGGCGGTGCGGGCCGACGGACGTGACCTGCTGGTCTCGGGAGCCGAGTTCGACGCCGAGCTGCGCGACATCCAGCTCCCGGTCGACCTGCTCGTCGCCCCGGCGGGGATGTTCGGCCAACCGCCCGGACTGCTGCCCGCCGAGGCTGTCGCGTCGTACGACGGGGTGGGGCGGGTGCGCGTCGAGACGGTGCCGGACACCAACCACTACACGATCCTGTTCGCCCCCAGGGCCGCCGAGCGGGTCGCCGCCGCCATCACCCGCGAGTCCTCGTGAGCTCTCAGTGACCGCGTTACCCGGGGGCCCGAACGGCTCCCGGGAGCCCTCCGTTCGAGTCATGGTCGGACGCGCGTCGGCAATGACACGATGTTCAGGTGCCGAACCCACCGCAGACGCCTTCCCCGGATGGTCGGGTGATCGACGCACTCGCGGTGGCGGCCGTGGCCGTGGACGCCGACCTGCGGATCGTGCACGCCAACCAGTCGGCTCTTGGTTTCTTCGGCCTGCGAGCCCAGGACCTGTCCGGTCGCCTGGTGAGTGAGGCGCTGTTCGCTCCCACCGAGCGCGGACCCGCCGACGAGGTGCTGCAGCAGGTGCTGGCCGGGGAGCGGTGGGAAGGCGAGCTACGGGTAACGGGTCGTGCAGACCCCGAGCAGCGCACCATGGTGTCCGTGTCGCCCTTCTACGACGGCGAAAAGGTCGACGGCGCTCTGCTCCTGGTCGAGGACATCGGCAGCTCCCGAGGCCAGACCGACCGGCTGGCGGCACGGCTGACCCGGCTGGCCCGGGTGACCGCCGACCTGCTCCTGGCCGAGGACACCCAGACCGTGACCGACATCGTCATCGAGCACATGGCCGACGCGGCGGGGGCCACGGTCGCTTCACTGTCGCTGCGTCTGACGGAGGACACCCTGCGGCTGATCGGGATACGTGGGGGACGCGAAGGAGCCCAGGCCCGGTTCCGGACCTTCCCGGTCCTGGGCACACCGGCCGGAGACAGCTTCAGGTCCGGCCGCCCTCTCGTGCTCAGCGGTCGCGACCAGATCGCGGCCCGCTACCCGGACCTGGAGCGGGCCTCGGAGGGTGAACGGTCCATCGTGTGCCTGCCACTGATCGTGGCCGGACAGGTCCTCGGCGTTGCGAGCCTGTCGTTCCCGGGGGAACGTCGGTTCGACGGTGCGGAGCTGGAGTTCTTCCGGGTGATGTCAGACACCTGCGCGCAGGCCCTGGAACGGGTGCAGGCGCTCGCGGATGCGGCCGACCAGGCCTCGAAGCTGCGGTTCCTCGCGCAGGCCACGGACGAGCTCGCCGGCAGCCTCGACTACGAGGCGACGCTACGCAACGTCGCACGCCTGGCCGTGCCGTGGTTCGCCGACTGGTGCTCGATCGCCCTCGGCATCGACGGCGAGCTACGCACCCTCGAGGTCGCGCACGTCGACCCCGACAAGGTGGCTCTCGCGCAGGAGTTCAACACTCGCTACCCGCCGGACGCGCACGCGGCTCGCGGCTCCTACGAGGTCTTCCGCAGCGGAAGGAGCGAGCTGACCCCGGAGATCACCCAGGAGATGATCGACCAGGCGGTCCCCGACGTCGAGCAGCGCAGCATGATCCGGCGGCTGAACCTCTACAGCCTGATGTCGGTGCCGCTCAAGGCGCACGACCGGGTGCTGGGTGTGATCACCTGGGTTGCCGGCGAGCACGGCCGACGGTTCGGCCCCGGTGACCTCGCATTCGGCGAAGACCTCGCTCGACGGGCAGGGGTGGCGATCGACAATGCCCAGCTGCACACCGAGGTGCGGCAGATGGCCGTCCGTCTCCAGCGCGCGGTCCTGCCCGAGACGTTTCCGCTGATCGCCGGCTGGGAGACGGCCGGGCACTACCTGCCGTCCGGACATCTCGACGCCGGCGGGGACTTCTACGACGTGCTGCGGCTGGACGACGGAAGGATCGCGCTCTTCGTCGGTGACGTCACGGGCCACGGCGTGCATGCGGCCGCGGCGATGGCACAGATGCGCTCCGCCGTCCGTGCGTTCGCCGCGGTGGACCCCGCACCCGACGTCGTCCTCAAGCGACTCGACCGGCTGTTCGAGCAGTACGAGATCGACCAGCTCGTGACGATGGTCTATGCGGTCCTCGATCCCGTGCGCGACGAGCTCACCCTGGCCAATGCCGGACATCCTGCGCCCGTCATCCTCCGGGCGGACGGAAGTCTGGAGTCTCTGTCCCGGCCGCAGGATGTACTGCTCGGCGCGGACGGGTCCTGCCGTCCGACCGCCCTGGTTCGGTTCCGTCCCGGCGACACCCTGCTCGCCTTCACCGACGGACTCATCGAGCGGCGCAACGAGGACCTCGACACCGGCCGGGAGCGTCTGCTGCACGCCTGCGACCAGCTCGGCACCGGCCAGCTGCAGGACAGCCTCCTCCGGCTCATCCACGCGGTGCGCGACCCGACTCGTGACGACGACGTGGCGGCCCTGGTGCTGCGCCGATTGCCGGTGCCGAGCTGAGAGTCGGCCCGTGCTCCGCCGCGAGTGACGCAGTGTGCGATGAGGTGTGCGACCAGGTGTAGTGGTGGCCGTCGTGACCTGGTGAGAGGATCAGAGCGTAGGGCCGGACAACAGGGACAAGCGGGGGGTCCATGGACGGGGCAACGCCTCTGGGTGAGTTGGCGCCTGTCCGAGTGAGCCTGCCCCCCTTGCCGGAGAGCGCCCGCGACGCTCGAGCGTTTGTCCGCTCCGCGTTGACCGGCGTGGTCCGCGACCAACTGGTCGACGACGCGCAGCTGGCTGTCACCGAGGCCGTGACGAACGCCGTCGTCCACGCCGGCACCGACGTTCATCTCGCCGTCTCCGCCGAGCTCGGTGTCGTACGGATCACGGTCAGTGACGGCAGCCACCGGGCGCCTCGAGCTCGTGGCTACGCAGACACGGCCGGAACCGGCCGCGGTCTGCGGTTGCTCACCGAGCTTGCCACCTGCTGGGGTGTCGACCCGTACCCGGACGGGAAGACGGTCTGGTTCGAGCTGGGCCCCGGGAGCTCACCCGGTGTCGAATGGCCGCACGCCACTGAGGCCGTGGGCGACCCCGGTGCCGCCGACCCCCTGCCGGCGACCGGGTCGACGCTCGTGCGGCTGCTGAACACGCCTGTGCTGCTCTATGCAGCGTGGCGTCAGCACGCCGAGGCCCTCCTCCGCGAGTACTTCCTCCTGCAGCTCGACCGCGGGTACGACGAGGAAGCGGTGCGCGTGCACTCGGAGGCCAGCGACGCGCTGGCTCTGCTCGACGAGTCGGTCCCCGCCGCCCCCGTCACGGACACACCCGCTGCGGCGCTCGCCGCCGCGAACGCTCCGGATGCCACGGCGGCACGTGTGCTGGTGCCCGTCCCCGCACACGTACGACCGCACTTCAGCACCCTGAACCGCACCCTGGAGGACGCCTCCGGGTTGGCGGAGGACAACACGCTGCTGACGCCTGCCGTGCAGCCTGAGCTGCTGCTGCTGCGCCGCTGGCTGTGCGACCAGGTGGAGACGCAGTGCGAGGGTGCACGGCCCCGCGCCTGGGCACCGCTACGGACGACTGGGTCCCACGCATCATCGAGGTCGCCGTCGCCTGCATCGCCGGGCCCGGCCTGGGACACCTCGACGGTGAACGCCAGCAGGCTCATCCGGCTCGCCGCCGATGACTCCGGCACCATCATCGCGGTGAGCACGCCGGCCGTGAATGCTCTCGGCTACTTCGGCCCGGACCAGCTCCTCGGACAACGCCTCGTCTGCGTCATCCCGGAACGTTTCCGCCAGGCGCACCTGGCCGGCTTCACGTTCCATCTCCTGACCGGGGAAGGTGCCCTGCTCGGCGCACCGATCGTCGTCCCCGCACTGTGTCATGACCACACCGAGACGATGGTCGAGCTGACTGTGCACGAGGAGCACACCGCCGACGGACGGCCCGTGTTCGTCGCGGACCTGGTCCCCGCAGACGGGACCGCGGCTGCGCAGTGACGGACCTGGTGTCCGAGGTCAGCAGCGAACCAGGTCGATGCCCGGGTCCAGGAGCACCAGGTCGTCGGGGTCGCTGGTGATGGTCACCCCTTGGACCGCTCGGGCCACGAGCACGACCGACGCGTCGACGACGTCCGAGGAGGAGGTTGCGGCACACAGCTGGCCCGCTGCCCGGGCGCTCGCGGCGTCGAGCGGGTGGACCACGACGCCGTCCGCCGACACGACTCGGACGAGCCGGACCTGGCGCGCAGGGTTCCGCCATGCCTGGGCGAGCGCGCCGGCTGGTACGTGTATGTCCTGAGCCAGCTCCAGCAGCCGGATCACGCGCCGGTCTGCGCGTTCGACCGCGATGAGGGCGCCGGCGTCAAGGACTACTGGCCGAGGACGCTTCGTGCCCACGCGGTCTCCTCGTCTGTCGCCGGCCCGAGCTCGGCGCGGATCTCGGCCAAGACATCCGCCAGGTTCTCGCGGTGGGCGCGCTCGGTCATGGCCGTCGCCACCCAGGCACTGACCGAGGGGGCGCGACCAGCCGCGACATCGGCTTGCGCCGCGTGGACCGCTGCCTCGTCAACTGTGATCGTGATCCGAGTCTGCATACGATCAGCATATCGCTACGACGATTCGTATGCATCAGGTCGAGAGCGGTCGCTTCCCGAGACTCAGCCCTGAAGACTCTCCAGCAGCTGGTCGGAGGCGGCGTAGGGGTCGGTGTCCCCGGCGACGACCTGGGCGGCAAGCGTGTCGAGCTCGGTGTGCTCGTGCACATCGCGCCACTGCTCGCGCAGGGCGGTGACCGCGATCGCCTCGATCTCGTCGCGGGCGCGACGCAGGCGTCTCAGGTCCAGCTCACCCTGCTCCTCCAGCCAGGCGCGGTGGGCGTCGATCGCCTCCACGACCTCGTCGACGCCCTCACCCTTGCTGGCAACGGTCTTCACGATCGGGTGCCGCCAGGCGTTGTCCGGCCGGTCGGCGAGAGCCAGCATCGAGCGCAGCTCGCGGCGCACCTGGTCGGCGCCGTCCCGGTCGGCCTTGTTGATCACGTAGATGTCGCCGATCTCCAGGATCCCGGCCTTGGCCGCCTGGATCCCGTCACCCATCCCCGGCGCGATGAGCACCATCGTGGTGTCGGCCATCCCGGCGATCTCCACCTCGCTCTGACCGACGCCGACGGTCTCGACCAGGATCACGTCGCAACCGGCCGCGTCGAGCACTCGCAGTGCCTGCGGTGTCGCCCAGGACAGCCCGCCCAGGTGGCCGCGGGACGCCATCGAGCGGATGTAGACGTCGTGGTCCAGCGCGTGGTCCTGCATCCGCACCCGGTCACCGAGCAGAGCTCCGCCGGAGAACGGCGAGGACGGGTCGACCGCGAGCACACCGATCCGTTTGCCGGCCTTGCGCAGCGCAGTCACCAGTGCGCTGGTGGACGTCGACTTGCCGACTCCGGGAGACCCGGTGATGCCTACGACGTGCGCCCCACCGGCGTACGGCGCCAGGCCCGCCATCACCTCTCGCAGCAGCGGTGAGGCGTCCTCGACCAGCGAGATCAGCCGGGCCACCGACCGCGCATCACCCGTCCGGGCCTTGGCGACCAGATCCGGGACGTCGCCGGAGGACCGACGTGTCACGCCTCAGGCCGGGACGTGGATGATCAGCGCGTCGCCCTGACCGCCGCCGCCGCACAGGGCCGCGGCGCCGGTGCCGCCACCGCGCCGCTTGAGCTCCAGGGCGAGGTGCAGCAGGATCCGCGCCCCGGACATGCCGACCGGATGACCCAGGGCGATGGCGCCGCCGTTGACGTTGACCTTCTCCGGGTCGAGCCCGAGCTCGCGGGTCGACTCGATGCCGACGGCTGCGAACGCCTCGTTGAACTCCACCAGGTCGAGGTCGGCGACGGTGAGCCCCGCCTTCTTCAGTGCCTTGGCGGTCGCGTTGGCGGGCTGGGACTGCAGTGTCGAGTCCGGGCCGGCGACCATGCCGTGCGCACCGATCTCGGCCAGCCAGGTCAGACCCAGCTCCTCGGCCTTGGCCTTGCTCATCACGACCACGGCGCAGGCCCCGTCGGAGATCTGCGAGGACGAGGCTGCGGTGATGGTGCCGTCCTTGGAGAAGGCCGGGCGCAGTCCGCCGAGGGACTCCGCGGTGGTCTCACCGCGGATGCCCTCGTCCTGGCTGACCACGACCGGGTCGCCCTTGCGCTGCGGGATCGAGACCGGGACCACCTCGTCGTCGAAGAGACCGTTCTTCCAGGCCGCGGCAGCCCGTTGGTGGGACGTGGCCGCGAACTCGTCCTGCTCGCGTCGGGTCAGCTTCACCCCGCCGGCGTTGTGCTGCTCGGTCAGCGCGCCCATCGCCTGCTGGGTGGCCTGGTCATAGAGGGCGTCGTAGGCCATCGCGTCCACCAGCGTCGTGTCGCCGTACTTGAAGCCCTCCCGGGACTTCGGCAGGAGGTGCGGAGCGTTGGTCATCGACTCCATGCCGCCCGCCACGACGACGTCGACCTCGCCGGCGCGGATCATCTGGTCGGCCATCGCGATCGCGTTGAGCCCCGACAGGCACACCTTGTTGACGGTGATCGAGGGCAGGTCCATCGGCAGGCCGGCCGCGATGCCGGCGGTGCGGGCGGGGTTCTGCCCGGCACCCGCAAGGATCACCTGACCCATGATCAGGTAGTCGACCTGGTCACCGGAGACGCCGGCCTTGTCCAGGGCACCCTTGATGGCGACCCCACCGAGGTCGGCGGCGGAGAGGCTCTTCAGCCCTCCGAGCAGACGACCGATCGGGGTGCGGGCACCCGCGACGATCACGGATCCGCCTGGGGTGGGTACGCCTTGGTTCGATGTCATGTTGGCCTCCTGGGAGCCGGCCACAGCACTCGGGCTGGGCACGCAGTCTGTGCTCCCGACCATACCCACCGCGTACGACGCCCGGCAGTGCCGACCGGTGGTCGAGCTGTTGGACCGGTCACACTGCTTGGCGGGCCGCCCCACCAGGCGTGAGGATGACCCGATGACCACGCCCGCGTCGAACGCCCCCCTGGGCCTGCCCGAGAGCCTGTTCGTGTGCATCGACCACGTCGGGGTCGCCGTACCCGACCTGGATGCCGCGATCGAGATGTACCGCACCGTCTTCGGGATGGAGACGGTGCACCAGGAGACCAACGAGGAGCAGGGAGTCCGGGAGGCGATGGTGGCCGTCGGCGACCCGAGGGATGAGGCAGGTTCGTGCATCCAGCTCCTCGCGCCGCTGAACCAGGAGTCCACGATCGCGAAGTTCCTGGACCGCTCGGGACCCGGCCTGCAGCAGCTCGCCTACCGCGTCACCGACGTCGACCGGGTCGGCGCGGTGCTGCGCGAGCGCGGCCTGCGGCTGCTGTACGACGAGCCGAGACGCGGAACGGCCGGCAGCCGGGTCAACTTCGTGCACCCCAAGGACACCGGCGGGGTGCTCGTCGAGCTGGTCGAGCCGGCAGCGGACCACTAGCACGATGACAACAGACCGCACCTGCGCGGGCGCGCTGGTGACCGGCGCCGGCGGTGGGCTGGGCGCCGAGATCGCCGGGCTCCTGGTCTCGCGTGGCTACACCGTCCACGTCACCGACCTCGACCCGGCCGCAGCTGAGGCGACCGCCGCGCGCTGGGGTGAGCGCGCGTTCGCCTCGCCGCTCGACGTCCGCGACGACGCGGCGGTGCGTGCTGCCGCCACCCGCACCGTCGAGCGTACCGGCCGGCTCGATGTCTGGGTCAACAACGCGGGCGCGCTGGTGACCGGTCCCGCGTGGACCCAGAGCGCCGACCAGCGCCGGCTGATGGTCGAGGTGAACTCGTTGGGGCTGATGAACGGCACCCTCGCGGCACTGGAGGCGATGCGCGGCCACGGGGGTGGCCACGTCGTCAACGTCGTCTCGCTCGCCGGGCTGGTCGCCGTGCCAGGCGAGGCGGTGTACGCCGGCTCCAAGCACGCCGCCCTCGCGTTCAGCCTCGGCACCGCCGCCGACCTCAGGCTCGCCGGGGTCCGCGACATCGACATCAGCTGCGTGTGCCCGGACGGGATCTGGACCCCGATGCTGCACGACAAGCTCAACGACCCACAGGCGGCGTTGTCGTTCTCCGGCAGGCTGCTCACCGTGGGTGAGGTCGTCGCTGCGGTCGGCAAGGTTCTCGACAAGCCCCGCCAGGTCACCGCCGTACCTCGCTGGCGCGGAGTACAGGTGCGGCTGCTGGACGCCGTGCCGCAGCTCGCGCTGAAGGGACTGCCCCTCGCTGTCCGCGAGGCCCGGCGTGCCCAGAGGCGTCTTGCCCGCAACCCCCCGCCGAGATGAGACCCCTCCGAGATGAGACCCTCCGTCGAGTGAGACACCGAGCACACGACGGTCCACAAATGGTTACCGCTCGGTAATGTGACGCAGACCTTTCGTTGGGCCCCCGACCCCAGGAGCAGACGTGCAGCAGATCCTTGACGCCATCCTCGCCGGTGACACCACCACCGAGGACTATGCCGCCCTCGACCTGCCCGAGTCCTACCGTGCCGTCACCGTGCACAAGGACGAGACCGAGATGTTCGAGGGCCTGGAGAGCAGCGACAAGGACCCCCGCAAGTCGCTGCACGTCGAGGACGTCGCCATGCCCGAGCTCGGCCCCGGGGAGGCCCTGGTCGCGGTGATGGCCAGCGCGATCAACTACAACACCGTGTGGACCTCGATCTTCGAGCCGATGGCGACCTTCGGGTTCCTGGAGCGCTACGGCAGGGTCTCGCCGCTGGGAAAGCGGCACGACCTGCCCTACCACGTGGTCGGCTCCGACCTGGCCGGCGTGGTGCTCGCGACCGGTGTGGGCGTGCACAGCTGGCACCCCGGTGACGAGGTCGTGGCGCACTGCCTGAGCGTGGAGCTGGAGAGCCCGGACGGCCACAACGACACGATGCTGGACCCCGAGCAGCGGATCTGGGGCTTCGAGACGAACTTCGGCGGCCTGGCCCACGTCGCGCTGGTCAAGTCCAACCAGCTGATGCCCAAGGCCGCGCACCTGACCTGGGAGGAGGCTGCCTCCCCGGGCCTGGTCAACTCCACCGCCTACCGGCAGCTGGTCAGTCGCAACGGAGCCGGCATGAAGCAGGGCGACAACGTGCTGATCTGGGGGGCGAGCGGTGGACTCGGCGGCTTCGCCACGCAGTACGCCCTGAACGGCGGCGCGACCCCCGTCTGCGTGGTCTCCAGCGACGAGAAGGCCGAGATCTGCCGTCGGATGGGCGCCGAGCTGATCATCAACCGGTCCACGGAGGGCTGGCGGTTCTGGAAGGACGAGCACACCCAGGACCCCAAGGAGTGGCGCCGGCTGGGCAAGACCATCCGGGAGCTCACCGGCGGCGAGGACGTCGACATCGTCTTCGAGCACCCCGGGCGGGAGACCTTCGGCGCCTCGGTGTTCGCCGCACGCAAGGGCGGGACCATCGTCACCTGCGCCTCGACCAGCGGCTTCATGCACGAGTACGACAACCGCTACCTGTGGATGAACCTGAAGCGGATCATCGGCTCGCACTTCGCCAACTACCGGGAGTCGTGGGAGGCCAACCGGCTGATCGCCAAGGGGATGATCCACCCCACCCTGTCGCGCACCTACGCCATGGACGAGGTCGGCCAGGCGACACTCGACGTGCACAAGAACCTGCACCAGGGCAAGGTCGGTGTGCTCTGCCTGGCCCCCGAGGAGGGTCTGGGCGTGCGCGACGAGCAGCTCCGCGGCCAGCATCTGGACGCGATCAACCGGTTCCGCGGCGTCTGAGAGAGCTCGACGAGCCCGCAATTGCGGCCGTGGGCACTTCTTCCGCGCGCCGAAGGGTTGTCCACGTTGCTGGATCCGCGACACTGGGGGCTGACACCCAGCATCCACCAGCGACGACGCGCACCCAGGCGCAGCCGCAGCGAAGGCGAGGAAACAGAGCATGACTGACGGTCGGGGTCTATCCATCTTCGATGAAGAGCCAGACGGCGACGACAACGCCGACGAGCCGACGCAGGTGATCGCAACGGGGCGCCGTGCGGCTGACCCGCCCGCGCAGACCCTGCAGACCCGGCAGACCGGGCAGGCCGGGCAGGCCGGGCAGACAGCCGCCGCGCCAGGGTCGTCAACAGCCCAGGAGAAGCCCTCCGCCGCTGCTCCCTCGCACGCCCGCGAGGTCCCGACCGAGAGTGACCGGGATCCGACGCCTGCCTCGCAACCCACCCCTTCGCGGGTGATCCCGCCGAGCGCCGCGAGCGCACAGTCCGCGGCGGTCCCGGCAGCAGCACCCGCCCGGCCCGCCACCTCGTCGTACTCCGCGCGTACGCCGGTCGCCGCCGGCTCCGCGTTCCCGGTGGTCCGCCGTGGCTACGACAAGGACGCCGTCGACCGCCGGCTGCTGGAGTTCGCCGGCGAGAAGGACGGCCTCGGCGCCAGCCTGGACGGAGCCCGCGAGCGGATCGCCACGCTCGAGTCTGAGCTGGAGAAGGTCCGCAAGGAGAACGAGACCCCGTCGTACACCGGGCTGGGCGGCCGGGCCAGCGAGATGCTGCGACTGGCCGAGGACCAAGCCGGTGACGTGATCAACCAGGCCAACGCCCAGGCCGCGCAGATCCGCGAACAGGCGCATCGTGACGCGGCGGCCTCCAAGGCGGCCGCCGAGCGCGACGCCGAGGACATGCGCGTCGTGCAGCTCGCCGAGCTCGACGAGGCACGCGCCCGCACCGTGGCCGACGTCGAACAGTCCCGCTCCCACGGCAAGGCCGAGGCCGACGACATCCGGGCCTCCGCACAGCGCGAGGCCGACCAGCTGCGCCTCGGCGCCCAGCAGGAGGTCCAGGCGACCCGCACGTCCGCCGCCCGCGAGGGCGAGCGAGCCAAGGCCGCGATCGACCGCGAGGTGGCCGAGGCCCGCCGCGCGCTGGCTGTTGAGAAGGAACGGTTGACCCGGGAAGCGGTCGAGCACCACAACACCGCCACTGCCGAGACCGCACGGCTGGTCAGGGAGGCCGAGGAGCGAGCCGACGCCGCAGAGGCGCGCACCCGTGAGGCGCTCGCCGCAGCGCAGGCGCACCGCGAGTCGGCCACCTCCGAGACCGATGCTGCCGTGAGCCGCGCCCGGCGCGAGGCCGAGCAGATCGTCAGCTCTGCCAAGGCGCAGGCCGACTCGCTGCGCTCTGCCGGACACGCCGACCAGGAACGCGAGCTCGCTGCCGTGCAGGCGGAGGTCGTCCGGTTGACAAACCGTCGCGACGGGATCGCCGCCCAGCTCGGCGCTCTGCGTGAGGTCGTGTCCGGGTTCGACAACGACGACGAGAGCTGAG
>JBBSVL010000013.1:0-18668 GCA_038233595.1 Propionibacteriales bacterium
CTGCCCTCAGTGCTCCTCGGAGCGGTGCTGGGGGCCAGCGTGTCGTTCCTGGTCGCCCGGCGACTCGGCGGGGACGTCGTACGCCGGGTGGGCAGCGAACGCGTGCGACGCCTCGACGATCCGCCTCGTCCTGAGGACCCGACCACCGCGCATCCTTGGGACCGGGCACCGGGCACCGTCAGCGCTGCTCCAGGTGCGGGTGATGGGCCGCGACGACATCGGGGTGGGCGCGCAGGCGTGCCTTGAGGAGGTTGCTTCCGAAGACATCAAGGATCGGGTTGGACTCGTCGAGTGTGATCCCTGGAGCTTGCGCAGCGAGATCTGTTGGGAGCTCGATCTTCGGGAACTCGGCCTCGAGTGCCGGATTGTGGAAATACGGGACCGAGATCCGGTCGGTTCCGGGTCCTGGAGCCAGCACTCGGTGCTTCGTTGCTTTGAGGTAACCGCTGGTTGACCATTCGAGCATCTCACCGATGTTGACGATCAGGGCGCCGTCGAGCGGTGGTGCGTCGAGCACTTCGCCGTTGTGCTCGATCTGAAGTCCGGCCGTTCCGGGCTCAACGAGAAGCAGCGTGAGCACGCCCGGATCGTTGTGCCATCCGACCCCTTGAGTGGCCGACGCGCTCGTCTGCCCGGGGTAACGCACGATTTTCGTCAACGTTGCGGGCCGGTCGCCGAAGGCGCTGTCGAAAACTTTCGAGTTCTGACCGAGCGACTGCGCCCACTGCGCCAGCAGTCGCTCCGCAAGCGCGGCGAGCGCGGCATTCCATTCTTCGACAACTTCGCGGAGCCGCGGCAATGTGGCAGGCCACTGATTTGGTCCTTGCAGCACGTTGTAGTCGGGACAACCGGCTCCATACGGCATCGGATCACGTTCGGGAGCGATGTCGATCTGCTCGCGCCAGTCGACTTTGCCTTCGGTGAGCTCACCACCTACACGGTTGTATCCACGAAAGTACGGACTGTTCACCATCTCGATCGACAACTTCTCGGCCTCGGGCAACGCAAAGAACTCGCGAGACACGACGATGATCTCCCTCATCAGGTCCAGATCGATGCCGTGGTCGGTGAGGTAGAAGAAGCCCACATCGTGGGTGACCTCACGCAACGCTCTTCGAAACTCTTGCGATGTCGTCGAGTCGTCCGCATCCGACATCCGCAGAGCAGGCAGTTCCAGCTGCGCGACTTCGATCACCATGGCCTCAGTCTGGCCGTCAGCCGGTGCCGGACAGGGCGTTCATGGTGTCGATGTTCCAGTCTCCGCCGGAGCGCACCATCGTGACCAGCACCCGGTTCAGGTCGGTCGTCGGCTTCTCCTTCGGTCGGGACCCGGCCGTGGTGGTCTGGTTGACGAACAACAGCACCTTGGCCTGCTGCGCCGTGATCGACACGACACCGCTGGCGACCACCTTGGCGTCCAGGGTGATCTTGAACTTCTTGGTCTTGTCGGCCACCTTGGCCATGGTGTCGCTGTACTGCTTGCGGAAGCCGCTGCTCATCCGGGCGCTGTTCGACGACCTCTGCTTGTCGAAGTTCTTGTAGTTGTAGGAGAGGGTCTGCTCGGTCAGGTCGGTTGCCTGGCTCTGCGCGACCGCCCTGGTGCTGTCGGAGACCACGGTGCCGTTGGGCGTCGTACCGTCATCGGCCCGGTTGACCAGGCCCACGACGCAACCGGCGGCGAGCAGCACCGCCAGCACCACCAGCAGCCACGTGAGCAGCCGGCCGGCGAGGAACGAGGCCGGGTCGTGGGAACGTGGCTCGGGCTCGGGCTCGGGCTCGGCGAGATCGTGGTCCTCGACCGCGGTGTCGTACGGCGGTGGGGGTGAGGGTTCCACCTCGGGGGCCGGCCCCGGCGCAGCAGGAGCCGTGTCCGAGCCGCGTAGGTCCGACTGGCAGTAGCGGCACTTGATCGCCGCTGCCTTGATCGTCTCCGCGCAGTACGGGCAGGCCTTCTCGGCACCGGGGCTCGTCTCGTCTGTCATCGTCCTCACCCGACGAACTGCAGCTTGTTGACCAGCCACCGGCCCTTGACCTTGGACATGTCCATCTGCAGCCGGTAGTAGCGCGGCTGCTTGGCGCCCTTGGTGCTCTTGTTCTGCACCTGGCTGTCGGCCGCCACGAACACCACCGCGGAGTCCTTGTCGAGGGTGGAGATGCCCACCGAGAGCACCTTGCCGGTGGAGATGCTCTGCTCGGCCGACACGGCACTCTTGAGCTGCACGCTGGAGTGCTGGTACTCCTGCTTGAACTGTCCAGTGGACCCGGCGAGGACCTTGGCCATCAGCTTGTCCATGGTGCGGTAGTCGACGGTCATGAAGGCCATCGTCTCAGCGCCCGCGGCCTTGGTCACCGCGTCGTACTCGAGGCCCGCCCTGACGGCCTTCTTCGACCCGAGCACGCCGGTGAGGACCAGCACCAGGACCACCACCAGAGCAAGGACGACCACAGCGAGAAGCGCGTTGAGCCGACCGGACGAGACATGTGCGGGCTGCTTGTGAGCCGTCACCGCTTGGTCTCCGGGCCGAGCAGCATCCACTGCCACGTGTCGTCACCGAAGACGGTGTGTCGCTGTCCGCTGGGCTCTCCGCTCGGCTTGCCGACTCTCACCGTGCCGACCGTACCGTTCCCGACCTCACCGGTCTTCGCGTCGTACGGCGAGACCCGGTAGGACTTGCCGTTCGAGCCGGCCGAACCGAACGTGGGGGCGTACTTGTTGCCACGCATGTTGAAGGGCGGACCGGAGAGGCACTTGGCCGGGTAGATGGCGCTGTCGGTCAGGTCTGTGCCCGGGCGCCACTGGTTGGGCGGCTTGTAACCCTTGGTGCACGGCGGCACCGAGTTGTCGGTCTGCAGGTTGATGTGGCCGTAGCCGTCGCCGGGAGTGCCGGTGAAACCCGAGGAGATCAGCCGCGGGAAGGTCACCAGCAGCTGCTCCAACGCCCCGAGCCGCACCGCGACGACCTGGTTGACCGTGACCAGGTTGCCGATGAAGATCGGAAGGGTCGGCTCCAGGCCCTTGAGCAGGTCGTCCACCTCCCGGGCCGTCGACCCGCCGCCCTCAAGGATCGTGCGTAGGTCGGCGTCGCGGTTCTTCAGAGTGCCGGTCAGGTTGGCCAGGTCGCGCGCGAACGACTTGATGTTCTCGGAGTTGGACTGCTGGGTCTGGAGCACCGTCTTGCCGGTGTCGAACAACGAGATGGTCTGCTGCTGGTTCTCCCGAGCCGCCTGCACGAAGGTGGAGCCGCTGTCGACCATCGTCCGCAGGGGAACTGCGGTGTTGTGGAAGGTCTTACCGAGCTCGGCGACGACCGTGGTGAGGTCCTTCTTGTTCACCGAGCTGACGAACGCGTTCAGCGTGACCAGCAGGTCCTCCTCGGACTCCGGCAGGCTGGCCTGGCTCCCGGCGATGGTGTCGCCGTTGCGGGCGAACGGCCCCGCTTTGGACTTGGGCTCGAAGTCGAGGTACTGCTCACCGACAGCCGAGAGGTCGTGCACGAACATCGGGGAGGACGTCGGGATCTCGGTGCCCTGCTTGAGGTTGAGGTCGAGCTTCAGTCCGGACTTCGTGACGTGCATCCCGTCGACCTTGCCGACCTTCAGGCCACGGTAGGTCACCTCACTGCCGACGAAGAGGCCACCGGAGGTGGGCAGCGTGGCGTGGATGTGCACTCCACGGCCCAGCGCCTTGTCGACGAGCCCGAGATAGCTCGCCGCGACGTACACGATCCCCACCGCACTGAGCACCACGAAGGCGATCAGCCGTACCTTCACCCCCCGGGTCATCCGAGACCACCTCCGATGAGCCCGCCGTTGTTGGACGCGTTCCCGCGCTCGTAGGAAGAGCCGACCACGGAGCTGCGCAGCCCCGGGAGACCCGGAACGGACGGTAGCGGCGGCACCCCCGGCAGCGTGGTGGGAAGCGGGATCGCCGGTAAGCCCGGCACGCCCTGCTTGAGCAGCGCCAGCAGTGCCTTGGCGACCTTGGACGGGATGTTGCCCGGGCTCTTGCAGTCGATGCTCGACAGCACCTTCTTGACGATCGCCTTCTTCAGGTTGTTCTTCTGGGCCTTGTCCAGAGGGAGCTTCCCGATGGCGGTCCCGGCGGCATCCTGCACCTGCTGCTTGACCATGGCGCAGGCGTCCACGACCGGTGGCGGCAGTTCGGTGGGCAGTCCACTCGGTTGTCCGGACGGCTTGGGAGCCATCGTGGACAGGTCCACGTTGAGGTTGAACAACGCGTTGGCGTAGTCACCCTTGACGATCTCCGAGGCCTGCTTCGGGAACGGGAACGACACCAGCAGGCTCAGGCCCTTGGGCAGGGAGTCCCCGGCGTCGGCAAGCTTGCGCAGAACGGGCGCGAGGTGTCGCAGTGTGGCCACGATGTTCTGCCCCGAGGCATTGATCACCCGGGTGCCGACCTTGCCCAGCTTCTCGAGCTGCCGGAGCATCGCGATCAGGTTCTGGTGCTGGTCGTTGAGCACCTTGACGGCGGGACCGATGGCGTCGATCGCGCCGGTGACAGTGCCCTTCTCCTTGTTCAGGGTGGCGGCGAGCTTGTCGATCGACGCCATCGCGTCGATGATGTCGCCCTTCTGGTTGTTGAGGGCCCCGATCAGGTTGTCGAGGTTTCCCAGCAGGTGGCGGACCTTGCCGGTGCGCCCGGTCAGGATCTTGTTGGTCTCGGTGCTGATCGTCTTGAGCTGGCCGACCCCTCCACCGCTGAGCAGGAACGACAGCGCCCCGAGCACCTCCTCGACCTCCGGGTTGCGGCCCGTCGCGCTCAGCGGGATGTTGTCGCCGTTACCGAGCCGCTTCGCTGAGGGATGGGCCGGCGGGAGCAGGGCGACGTACTTCTCACCGAGCAGGCTGGTCTGCCGGATGTCCGCCACGGCGTTCTCCGGCAGCTTGATGTCGTTGCGGACCCGCATCGTGATCCGGGCGTGCCAGCCGTCCCGCTCCACGGCGGTCACCTGGCCGACCGGGACGTCGCTGACGTAGACCGGTGAGCGGGGTACGACGTTGAGCACGTCCGTGAACTCGGCGGTGATCGTGTAGCCGTCCGACTTGCTGACCGAGTGGCCGCCCGGAAGCGGCAGGTCGTAGGCGCCGTTGAACGTGCAGCCCGAGAGCAGCAGGATCGTGACCGCGAGCACGACCAGCGTGAGCGTCCGGCGGCTGCTGCGAGGCATCGACTGAGGCATCGAATTGGTCATTGGCCACCTCCTAGCAGTCCGCCGAGCGACGTCTTCGGGGCCGCGCCGCCAAGCCCGGGGCTCTGGTTGGGGCCGGCCCCGAGATTCGGCAGCCCGAGATGCAGCGGGTCCACGATCTTCTTGAGCAGGTTGCAGACGGTCTGGGGGTTCGAGACCCCGGCGTTCGACACGACACCGCACAGGAAGCCGTCCAGGTCGGAGGCTGTCGGGCCGAACTGCACCCGCGAGCCGATGGAGCCCGACGGCACGTCGTAGGCGAGCCCCAGGTTGTTCGCGCCCAGCGGCCCCTTCTCCAGCTCGATGGCCAGCGCATCCTTCTGCTTGGCGACCGCGCCGACCACGCCGGTCAGGTTCTCGATGTCGGTCTGCAGAAGTGCCTTGTTGTCGTGCACGAAGGAGCGCACCGTGGACAGAGCCCGCGCCAGTTGCACGAGAGCCCCGTTGAGGTTGGCGCGCTCGCCGGAGAGCTGGCGGGACACCCCGGCCAGGTCGAGCATGAAGGCGTTCACCACCTGGTCGTTCTGGGCCAGCGTGTTGGTGAACGCGGCGATCTGACGCACCGAGGAGAACAGCGGGTCTGCGTTGTCGCCGAACGTCTTGGTGGCGGCGGCCAGGTTGATGATCGTCTTGTTGGCAAGGTCCCCTCGGCCCTTGAGCGCCTTGGAACCCGCGACCAGGACCTTGTTCAGGGTGCCGTCCTTGTTCACGCCGTTAGGCCCCAGCGCCGTGGTCAGCGTGGCCAGGCTCTTGTAGATGCGGTCGAGCTCGACGGGAGTGCCGGTATCCGGCATCGGGATGTCCGCGCCGGTCTTCATCACGGCACCCTTGGTGTAGGCGGGAGCGAGCTGCACGTACCGGTCGGACACCAGGGTCGGGGTGAGGATCGCCGCCTTGGCGTGGGCCGGCACCCGGTAGCTGGCGTCGTACTTCATGTCCACGCGGACGGAGTCACCTTCGGGCACCACGGCAGTGACACTGCCGACCTTGACGCCCATGATCCTGACATCCGAGCCGGGGTAGATGCTGACCACGCGGGAGAAGTGCGCCGTGACCGTGCGGGACTCGTTGCCACCACCGAGCACGAAGAACGCCCCCACCACCACGACCAGCGCCAGGGCGATGACGAGGGCACGCCCCGTGACGCGTTCGACCAGTGCGTTCACCGCGGCCTCACCTGTTCCCCGGCACGAACTCGCCGGTCCCGATCGCGGCCAGGTTCACGACGTAGGCGTCGAACCAGGGGCCGGTGCCGATGATGTTGCCCAGGATGTTGGTGTACGGCGCCAGGTCCTTGACCACGGTGCCGAGCAGGTCCTGGCGCTTCTTGAGGAAGGCAGAGACGTTCTCCAGCTCCGAGAGCGCCGGCCCGATCTGCTTCTGGTTGTCGGTGGCCACCCCACGCAGCGACACCGAGAGACGCTTGGTGTTCACCAACAGCGTGTGGATGGCCTGGCGGCGGTTGTGCACCTCCTGGAACAGCAAGCTGGACTGCTTCATCAAGGTGACCAGGTCTCCCTTGCGGTTGGCCAGCAGCTTGGTGACGTGGTCGGCGTGCTTGAGCAGCACGGCGAGGTCGGCGTCGCGCGAGGCGATCGTTCGGGAGAGTCGGGAGATCCCGGTGAAGCTGCTCTGCACCTCTGGTGCCGCGGCGTTCAGCGTGTCTCCGAGTGCGCTGAGCGCCTTGCTCAGCCGGGCGGTGTTGATGTTCTCGGTGGTGGTGGTCAGCTCGCCCAGGGTGTCGACGATGTCGAAGGACGTGTTGGTGCGACTGATCGGGATGGTCCCGCCCGACTGCAGGTGTCCCGAACCCCTGGGCGTCAGGTTGAGGTACTTCTCACCGAGCAGGTTAAGCACCTCGACCGAAGCCGTGGTGGAGGGCCCGAGCTCGGCACCATGCACGTCGAAGGAGGCGACCACCTTGTCGGGGCCGATGGTCAGGTCGTTCACCCGACCGACCCGCTGACCGGCGATCTCCACGATGCTGCCCTTGTGCAGACCGGCTGCGTCGTTGAACTCCGCGTGGTACGTCGTACCCCGGAAACCGGGGAACTTCTGCAGGTTGAAGGCCGCCACCATCACGAGCAGCATCAGGACCAGGGTGATCGTGCCCAGGCGCATGATCGAGGCGTTGGAGCGGGTGGCCATGTCAGCGACACCTCTTCGAGGTGCTGTGGAAGCTGAGGTCCTGCAGCTGCTTGCGGATCCCGGCGATGCCCGGGACGTTGGGCAGCGAGGGGAGGATGATGCTGCCCTCGAAGTCGCAGAGGTAGTAGTTGTACCAGGAGCCGTAGGTGCCGGTGCGGGTCTGGCGGCTCAGCGCCAGGGGCAGTCGGTGCAGCGTCTCGTTGAGCAGGTTCTGGTTGGACTTCTTGGTCAGGATCTTCATCACCCGGCGCAGCTCGGCGATGTCCTGCTTGAGGTAGGGCCGGCCCTGGGTGAGCAGTCCGGCAAGCTCGCCCGTGAACGACGAGAGGTTCTGGACCGACGCCCCGATCGTCTTGCGGTCCTTGGCCAGGTTGGTCAGCCAACCCTTGAGCTGCACGATCAGGTCGTTGAGCTGCTGGCGCCGGGAGTCCACGGTGCCCAGCAACGAGGACAGGTTGTGGATCACCTGCCCGATGAGCTGGTCGCGGTCGGCGAGCGTGTTGGTCAGCGAGGCTGTGTTCGCGAGCAGGCTCTGCACCGTGCCGCCCTCGCCCTGGAGGGTGCGCACCAGGTTCAGCGAGAGCTGGTTCACGTCGTGCGGGTTGAGCGCCGCGAAGAGTGGCTGGAAACCGTTGAACAGCTCGGTGAGGTTCAGTGCCGGCGTGGTGTCGGAGATCGGGATCGTGGCGCCCTTGGGCAGCCGGGGTGCCCCCGGGGTTCCCTGCGTCACGGACATGTAGCGGGCACCGACCAGGTTCAGGAACCTGATCTCGGCGTGGCTGGCGGTGCTGACCGGGACGTCGTCACGCATCTTGAAGGTCACCAGCGCGTCGTTGCGTTGGTAGATCTCGACCTTCTTCACCTCTCCCACCGAGACTCCCGCGACCCGGACGTCGTCACCCTTCTTCAGCTCGCTGGCGGTGGAGAAGACCGCCTTGTACTCGGTCTGGGCGCCGAACCCGAAGTGCCCCATGATCGCGGCGAGCAGACCGGTGACCAGCACGGAGATCACGGTGAAGATCACGAGCTTGACGGCCGCCGAGGCGGTGACGGCGTTGCGCTTGGTGAGGGCGGCCATCTACTTGCCACCCGGCTGGTCGAGGTCGCTGCCGTCCTTGAGCGGCTGGTAGCCCGCGGGGACCTTCGGGTAGGGCAGGCCCAGGCACCAGGGACCGTGCCCGACCTCGCCGTAGACAGGCCGGTCCGATGCGTTGTAGGGACGGCGCTGCTTTGCGTTGAGGTTCAGCGTCTGGCGGACCCGGTTGCCCGCGAAGATCTGGGCAAGACTCCCGGTGTAGCGGTCCAGGCCCTTGAGCAGGCACGGGAACTCCGGTGAGTAGGTGTCCAGCAGGCCAGTGATCGGGACCGAGAGTGCCGAGCCCCGGTCGATGCCCTGCTCATTGGTGGTCAGCACCCGGGTGGTGGTTTTCGCCAACCCGCTGACGTCGCGGATGAACACGGGCAGCGTGCTCTTCTCCGCGGTGACGGTCTTCGCGGTCACGGTCGCGTTGCGCAGGAGCCGGAGCAGGTCGGGTGCCGCGATGGAGTACGTCCGGGAGACCTTCGCCAACAGGACAAAGTCGCGGCGCAACGTGGGCAGGTGCACGTTGATCACGTTGAGGTAGCTGTCCAGGTGGTCCAGCGTCGTACCGATCTTGGCGCCGTTGCCCACCAGGGCGTGCGAGATGGCGTAGAGCGTGGTGTTCAGGTCGGCCGGTCGCACGGCGCGCAGCAGCGGGAACAGGTTGGCCAGGATGTGGCTGAGCTCGACGTTCGTGTCCACCCGGGAGGACGGGATCACCTGGCCGTCCCGCAGCGGAGTGCTGGACGGCTGCTTGGGCTCGACGAACGAGATGTACTTCTGGCCGAACAACGTGGTCGGCAGGATCCGTACGTCGACGTTGCCAGGGATCTCCTTCGCCGCGTCAGGCTTCAACGCCACCTTGATCGAGGCCTGCTTGCCGTCCTGGCTGATCTGGCGGACCTGTCCGATCAGTACACCGTGCAGCCGGACGTCGCCGAACTTGGCCAGCTGGAGGCCGGCTCGGTCGGCCTTGATCGTCACCATCGTCGAGTTGACGAACGCCTTCTGGTAGATCGCGATCGACAGCGTGACCAGCAGCAGGATCGTGACCAGGAAGGCGATTCCGGAGACGAAGAGCTTCCGGTGCTCGGCCCGGGAGTCGTGTAAGGCGTTCACCAGCATGCGATTACCCCGTGATCCGCACGGTGGTGGTGGAGCCCCAGATCGCGAAGCTGAGGAAGAAGTCGGCCACCACAGCGGTGACGATCGAGGTCCGGATCGCCCGACCTACCGCCACTCCGACCCCGGCCGGCCCGCCGGACGCGGTGTAGCCGTAGTAGCAGTGGATCAGGATGATCGCCACCGCCAGGAAGATCAGCTTGAAGAACGACCAGAGGATGTCTATCGGTGGCAGGAACTGGATGAAGTAGTGGTCGTAGGTGCCCGAGGACTGCCCGTAGATCAGCGTGGTGATCAGTCTCGGCGAGAGGTACGACGCACACAGCGCGACGATGTAGAGCGGAATCACCGCGATGAACGCGGCGATCATCCTGGTGGTGACCAGGAACGGCAGCGAGGGGACGCCCATCACTTCGAGGGCGTCGATCTCCTCGGAGATCCGCATCGCGCCGAGCCGAGCCGTGTAGCCACAGCCGACGGTGGCGGCCAGCGCGATCGAGGAGACCAGCGGGGCGACCTCACGGGTGTTGAAGTAGGCCGAGATGAACGCGGTGAACTTCGCGACCCCGATCTGGCTCAGCGACGCGTAGCCCTGGATCCCGACCTCGGTGCCCGCGAAGAACGCCAGGAACGCGATCACGCCGACCGTGCCAGCGATGACCGACAGACCACCGGCTCCGAAGGTGACCTCGGCGAGGGTGTTGGAGATCTCGCGGCGGTAGCGTCGTACGGCGCGCGGGGCCCAGGCGATGGCCTTGGCGTAGAAGAGGAGCTGGTCGCCCATCTCCTCGAAGCTGGCGCGGCGCTGTCGGATGATCGCAGACCCGAACTGGGTGATCGCTGACATCGGCTACAGCCCGTTCTGCGGCACGAGCTGGAAGTAGATGGCCGTGATGATCGCGTTCAGGAAGAACAGCAGCATGAACGCCAGGATCACCGACTCGTTGACCGCGCGCCCGACGCCGCTGGGACCGCCGCCGCAGTTGAGCCCCTTGTAGGCGCCGACCACGGCGGCCAGGAAACCGAAGACGGCCGCCTTCACCATGCTGATGTAGAGGTCGGGCAGGCTGGCCAGCGCGGTGAACGAGGCTAGGAACGCACCTGCCGAGCCGCCCTGCACGATCACGGTGAAGAAGTAGCCACCGCCGATGCCGGCCGCGATCACGATGCCGTTGATCATCAGCGCGACGAACAAGGTGGCAACGACACGGGGGACGACCAGGCGCTCGATCGGGTTGATCCCGAGCACCTCCATCGCGTCGATCTCCTCGCGGATCTTGCGCGAGCCCAGGTCCGAACAGATCGCCGAGCCGGCGGCTCCGGCGATGATCAGCGCCGCCGCGATCGGCGCCGCCTCGCGTACGACGGCCAGGACAGCGGTCGCGCCCGCGAAGGACTGGGCGCCGAGCTGCCCGGTCAGGTTGCCGACCTGGAGGGAGATCACCGCTCCGAACGGGACCGACACCAAGATCGTGGGCATCAGCGTGACGGAGGTGATGAACCAGGCCTGCTCGATGAACTCGCGGGTCTGGAACTTGGTGGTCACGAGCAGCTTGGCCACGTCGGCAACCATCGCCGCGATCTCACCGGGGCCTCGGATCACGGAGGCAGCGTTCACCATCTGGGGTCCCCGACAGACCGGGAGCAAAGCGAGTGTCCCGTTGGGGCGTTGACTCCCACCGCAGACCTCCAAACCCATTGACCGCGCACGTCGGCCACCGAGAACGCCGTACCAATCTAGAACGTGTTCTTGTTTCCCGCAAGAACGCCACGCCCCCGGACAGTTAACGACCCAGGGTCGTCGAGGTCACCCGGCGGCACCGATGGGCCCTCCCCGGCCCGCCGATGAGGCCGATCGTCCCCCACCGATCGCCGTTGTGGACCCGAACTGCTCAACTGTCCCGGAATCGCCCGGAATCGCCGTGATCGTCTGGACCGTCTGGACCGTCTGGGACGCCTGGGACGCCTGGGACGCCTGGACCGTTGTCGCCGGGCGCGGCCAGACTCAACACGGTGGTCAGGACCAGGGTGGCCACGATCACCCCCATGGAGAGCCAGATCGGGATGTCGGGCGCCCACCCGACGTGCTCACCGCCGTTGACGAACGGCAGCTCGTTGTTGTGCAGCGCGTGCAGCACGAGCTTCACCCCGATGAAGGCGAGCAGGAACGCGAGCCCGTAGGAGAGGTAGACCAGCCGCTCGAGCAGCCCGCCGATCAGGAAGTAGAGCTGGCGCAGGCCCATCAGCGCGAAGATGTTCGCGGTGAGCACCAGGTAGGGCTCCTTGGTGAGCCCGTAGATCGCCGGGATCGAGTCGAGGGCGAAGAGCAGGTCCGTCGTCCCCAGAGTGAGGATCACCAGGAACATCGGCGTGACCACACGCTTGCCGTCGACCTTGGCGAAGGCCCGGTTGCGGTGCCACTGGTCGGTGGCGGGGAGGTGCCGGGAGGACCAGGCGACGAGCTTGTTCTCCTCGAAGTCGTCCTCGTCGTCGCCGCCCTCCTTGGCCAGCTTCCACGCCGTGTAGAGCAGGAACAGCCCGAAGAGGTAGAAGATCCAGGAGAAGCTGTCGATCGCCGCGGCGCCGAGACCGATGAAGATGCCGCGCATCACCAGGGCCAGGACGATGCCGACCATCAGCGCGCTCTGTTGGTACTTCCGGGGTACCTGGAACTTGGCCAGGATGATGATGAAGATGAACAGGTTGTCCACCGACAGGGAGTACTCGGTCAGCCAGCCCGCGAAGAACTCGGTGCCGAAGCGGCTACCCGAGGTCGCCGTGACACCGATGCCGAAGACGACCGCCAGGCCGACGTAGACCGCCAGTGCGATCGCGCACTCCTTCATGGAGGGCGTGTGCGGCCGGCGGCCGATGATCACCACGTCGAAGAGCAGGATCGCCGAGGTGACCCCGAGGGTGAGCCACCAGACCCAGGGTGCGACGTCCATGAGAAGCCTTCCGGAGTACGACGACTAGCGTTGCTCCGGAGGTCTCTTCCGCTCGACCCGATGCTCGTTCCGGGTGAACCAGCGGCACCGGATCCCCGTTGGATAGTGCCGGGGACCGTGATGACGACACCGCTGCGAAGGAATACTCCCCTCCTGCACCGTCAGTGTGTCAGTCCAGGCAGAACTCGTTGCCCTCGGGGTCGTGCATCACGATGAAGCCGGCGCTCATCCCGCCGTCGGGCTCGTGCCGCTCGAACCGCGTGGCGCCGAGCGTGACCAGCCGGGCGCACTCGTCCTCGAGCGCAGCCATCCGGGCGTCGGGCTCCAGCCCCGGTGCGGCACGGACGTCGAGGTGGACCCGGTTCTTCGCGGTCTTGCCCTCGGGCACCTGCTGGAAGAACAACCGGGGACCGACCCCGGTCGGGTCGTGCACCGCGCTGGCGCTGTTGCGGAGGTGCTCCGGGACGCCGAACGCCTCCAGTGCCTCGTCCCAGGTGACGAAACCCTCGGGTGGGTCGTCCAGCCGGTAGCCGAGGACCTCGGCCCAGAACCGCGACAGCGCGGCGGGGTCGGCGCAGTCGAAGGTGACCTGGACGTCTCTGACGATGTCGCTCATGCTTCCCATCCCATCGGTCGGTGCTTCTTCGGGAGTCCGGCAACCACGAGCTGGTAGGAGTCCTCGACGGCCTCGAGGATCTCCTCGCCGGAGATTGCCCCGCCGAACGCGAGGTTGTTCCAGCCTGACCGACCGATGTAGGCCATCACGGACGCATCGTCCGGGTAGCGATCCAGCCACTCGTCGGCCACGTCGCGGTTGGCGCCGCACTTGACCCCAACGCCGGTGGCACCGACGAAGGCGAAGATCTTGCCCCGATCGGCGACCTTCACGACCGGGAAGTCGTGGTCCCAGGGACTGTCCTGCCAGGCACCCGGCTTGGCCAGACAGCGCTCGAGCAGCTCTTGCGGCCTCACGCCGTGCAGGCTAGTCGAGCAGCTCGTAGTCGACGCCGATCGCGCGGTAGGTGCGCTCGGCCCGTCGGTCCCGGCTGAGCAAGTGGGCGCCCGCCGCTTTGGCAGTGGCCGCGATCAACGCGTCGTAGGCCGCTCCCCCCACGATGTTGTTGCGACCCAGGGCGTTGACCAAAGACAGGTAGTCAACAGGCCCGAGAACCAACGGAGAACCCGGGAATACCTCGAGAACGGCCTGAGTGGCCACGTCTACCGGAACTGCATGACCCCCGGGCAAGCGGGTCAGACTCGACACAGCCTCGAGGAGAACATGGCCCGGTAGGCGCGAGACCTCCGCCATCGACGCCTGCACAGATGAATGCCTGGGATGCCAGGCGGACAGGCGAGGTACAACGACGCTGGTGTCCGCGGTTATCACCGCCGGGGCCATTCCCGGCTTTCGTCTGTGGCGCGTCGGACATCCTCATCGGTCATCGGTGGCGTGCCCTCCGGCGCTTGCAGCACCAATCGACCGTCTTTATCGTGCACCAGCCGGACCTCGAGAAACGGCGCCCGAATCTCGACCGCACCGTCGAGCATCTCGATGTCCACCTCTGACGGTCCGTCGATGCCCAGCCGTTGCCGCATCGCCTTGGGTACGACGACCCGTCCGGCGGCGTCGATGGTAGTTCTCATACCATCAAGATACCATTGGTGTGGTATCAGATCGCCATCACTTCGTCGCCTCCAGCATCTGGCGCAGCTCCTTCTTCAGGTCGGAGATCTCGTCGCGCAGCCGGCCGGCGACCTCGAACTGGAGCTCGGCCGCCGCGGCGTGCATCTGCTCGGTGAGCTGCTGGACCAGCTCCGCGAGATCCGTCGAGGGCAGCCCGGCCAGATCGGGCATCTTCTGGCGGTCGCCGGCAAGTGTCTTGTCCATCCGGGAGAGTCCGGGGACCGGCGCCTTCTTGCTGCGGTCACCACGAGCACCGGTGCCCTGCCAGGTGGCGAGCAGCTCCTGGGTGTTCTCGTCCTCGCGGGCCAGCATCTCGGTGATGTCGGCGATCTTCTTGCGCAGCGGCTGCGGGTCGACCCCGGCTGCCACGTTGTAGGCGACCTGCTTCTCGCGCCGACGGTTGGTCTCGTCGATCGCCTTCTCCATGGAAGCAGTGATCTTGTCGGCATACATGAACACCTGCCCCGAGACGTTGCGCGCCGCCCGGCCGATGGTCTGGATCAGCGACTTGTCCGAGCGCAGGAAGCCCTCCTTGTCGGCGTCGAGGATGGCGACAAGGGACACCTCGGGCAGGTCGAGACCCTCCCGAAGCAGGTTGATCCCGACCAGGACGTCGTACTCCCCCATCCGGAGCTCGCGCAGCAGCTCGATGCGACGCAGGGTGTCGACCTCGCTGTGCAGGTAGCGGGTCCGGATGCCCGCCTCGAGCAGGTAGTCGGTGAGGTCCTCGGACATCTTCTTGGTCAGCGTCGTGACCAGCACCCGCTCGTTGCGCTCGGTGCGCAGGTTGATCTCGTGGATCAGGTCGTCGATCTGCCCCTTGGTCGGCTTCACGATCACCTCGGGGTCGACCAGCCCGGTCGGCCGGATGATCTGCTCGACGACGTTCTCCACCCCACCACCCTTGGCCAGCTCGTAGTTGCCCGGCGTGGCGGAGAGGTAGATGGTCTGCCCGATCCGGTCGACGAACTCCTCCCACTTCAGCGGCCGGTTGTCCATCGCGCTGGGCAGCCGGAACCCGTGGTCGACGAGGTTGCGCTTGCGGGACATGTCGCCTTCGTACATGCCGCCGATCTGCGGCACCGCGACGTGGGACTCGTCGACCACGAGCACGAAGTCCTCGGGGAAGTAGTCGAGCAGGCAGTTGGGGGCGCTCCCCCGGCTGCGGCCGTCGATGTGCATCGAGTAGTTCTCGATGCCGGAGCAGGAACCCACCTGGCGCATCATCTCCACGTCGTAGGACGTGCGCATCTGGAGCCGCTGCGCCTCGAGCAGCTGACCGTTGCGCTGGAACTGCGAGACCTGCTCGGCCATCTCCTCCTCGATGCCCTTGATCGCGCGCTCCATCCGCTCCGGGCCGGCAACGTAGTGGGTGGCCGGGAAGACATAGAGCTCCTGGTCATCGCTGAGAACCTCACCGGTGACCGGGTGCAGCGCCATCAGCCGCTCGATCTCGTCGCCGAAGAACTCCACCCGGACCGCGTGCTCCTCGTAGACCGGGAAGATCTCCAGAGTGTCGCCACGGACCCGGAAGGTGCCGCGGGTGAACGAGAGGTCGTTGCGGGTGTACTGGATCTCCACCAGCCGGCGCAGGACCTGGTCACGGTCCAGCTCGTCGCCGACCTTGAGCCGGAGCATCCGGTCGACGTACTCCTGCGGCGTACCGAGGCCGTAGATGCAGGACACCGTCGAGACCACGATCACGTCACGCCGGGTGAGCAGCGAGTTGGTGGCGGAGTGCCTCAGCCGCTCCACCTCCTCGTTGATCGAGGAGTCCTTCTCGATGTAGGTGTCGGTCTGTGGGACGTAGGCCTCGGGCTGGTAGTAGTCGTAGTAGGAGACGAAGTACTCCACCGCGTTGTCGGGGAACAGCTGCCGCAGCTCGTTGGCGAACTGCGCCGCCAGCGTCTTGTTCGGCTGCATCACCAGGATCGGCCGCTGCACCTGCTCGGCCACCCAGGCCACCGTCGCGGTCTTGCCGGTGCCGGTGGCACCGAGCAGGACGATGTCCTTCTCACCGCCCTGGAGCCGCTTGGTGATCTCAGCGATAGCGGTCGGCTGGTCACCCGACGGCTGGTAGTCCGACTGCACGTCGAAGGGCGCAACACGGCGCTCGAGATCGGTGACTGGCCTCATGCAAACAAGCCTACGGGCGGGCACCGACAACCCGCTGGTCGAGCAGGTTGCGCCGCAACCGGCGTCGAGACCCGGTCAGGGGCTGCCGCGGGTCGCCCAGAATCAGGACGTAGACATGGGTTCGGGCCGGTCTGGTTGGATGACAGCGTGCCCAAGCACTCGCCTCTGTTCAACACTGCCCACCCGGTCGCGCAGGTCGCCAAGCGAGTCCTGCTGACGGTGCTCGGGGTGCAGCTGCTGCTCGCTCTGGGGCTGACCCTGACCGACTCCTACCGGCGCCGTGGGAAGAAGCCGCAGCCGTTCCCCACCACTCGTCCCCGCGACGTACGCATCGGCGAGGGCGTCGTGACGACGTACACGTTCGGCAAGGACCTGTACGCCGCGATGCTGGCTGCCATCGACGCAGCCGAGCACCAGATCCTGCTCGAGTCCTACATCTGGAAAGGCGATGAGACCGGCGAGGCGTTCAAAACCGCCCTGGCCCGGGCCGCAGAGCGTGGCGTCGAGGTCTACGCGATCTACGACGCGTTCGCGAACATCGTGGTGTCACCGACGTTCAAGCACTTTCCCCGCTCCTTGAGGGTGCTCGCCTACCCCGTCTACAACGCCGGCTGGCGGTTCTTCGACCTGCGCCGCTACGGGCGCGACCACCGCAAGATCCTGGTGGTCGACGACGACACCGCGTTCGTCGGTGGCTACAACATCGGTACCCCCTACGCGACGGAGTGGCGCGACACGCACTGCCGGATCACCGGCCCGGGCGTGTGGCACCTCAAGCGGGCGTTCGCCGACTTCTGGAACGGCCAGCGGCACGTGCACCGGCGCTACCGGGGGGACGTCCGGCCACTGCTGATCGAGACCGCGGCCGACTGGGAGCCCCGGATCCGGGTGCATCGCAACCTGCCGCGGCAGTGGACGTTCCCGATCCGGGCGATGTACCTGGATGCGATCGACCGGGCCCGACGGAACATCTGGATGACGCACGCCTACTTCATCCCCGACGAGAACTTCGTGGAGGCACTCGTCGCCGCGGCCCGGCGCGGGGTCGACGTACGCATCCTGCTGCCGCGTACGTCGAACCACGTGGTCGCCGACTGGATCAGCCGGGGCTACTTCGGGCAGCTGCTCGGCGCCGGGGTGCGGATCTTCCGGTTCCAGGGCGCCATGGTGCATGCCAAGACGGCCACCGTCGACGGCGCCTGGGCCACGATCGGCACGGCCAACATCGACCGGCTCTCGATGAGCGGCAACTACGAGATCAACGTCGAGTTCATCGACGCCGGGATGGCCGCGGCGATGGAGGAGATCTTCCAGACCGACCTGACCAACTGCGTCGAGCTCTCGGCCGGCGACTGGGAGGCCCGTGGTCTGCACCGGCGGTTCACCGAGGCGGTGCTCAACCCGCTCCGGACGCTGCTGTAGTCGACCTCAGCAGCGCTCGACGTTCATCCCGAAGATCACAGCGGAGTCGGCCAGCGCAGCGCTGAGCACCGGCATCCGCCCAACGAGCCAGCCCAGTGCACCATCCGGGCCGAAGCTCCACGCAGCGCGCATGGACCGGACCTCCGCGAGGACCAGGTTCCTGGAGACGACCTCTCGGCCCTCCAGCCGCTGGGCGCTCGCGAGCAGGAGCCGTGGTCGGCCCGGGAGCAGCTTCCTGCCTACCGCTGCCTCGAGCGTCGCGACCGGTTGGTCGTCGCAGGACATCGAGGTACAGATGCTGTGACCCGACCTTGAGCGCTCGAACTGCCCGAGCCGCTTGGGGATGGCCCAGAGCGCCCGTCCACCGGCCATGGAGCTCGGGCTGTTCACCCAGATCTGTGAGATGGAGCAGCGCAGAAGTCGCGAGCCGCGGCGTGCGGCGACGGCGACAAGCAGCTCGTCGTAGGCCAGCACGCCGCCTTCGGTGTAGCGCACGAAGGCGACCCCGACCGTTGCCCTCCCGCCGACGACCACGAGCCGGTGGCGTGCGGGCATCGCATCGAAGGTGGCGGCAGGCAGCTGCTCCGGCGGTACCCGGAACACCGAGACCAGGAGCGTGCCGCCGAGGTACCACGGCTCGGGTGGGTACTCGGGTGGGTAAGGGACGGAGGCCGGCTCGGACTGCACCAGGACACCGTCGCACGACCACCACCCTCGGCGACAGCGTCCGGTCGCCGAGGCGCGGGCATAGGGTCGGCTCCGTGAGCGACCCGGAGCTCGTCAAAGCCTCCCGCCGCGCCTGGGCCGGCCTGGAGGCGCTGCATGTCGTCGGCTACTTCGCCGAGGAGACCACGGCGCAGTACGTCGCGCTGGGCCTGGACGCAAGGCTGGCTTACTTCGCATCCCGGGTGGCTGCA